>NZ_VJWO01000039.1:0-60722 GCF_014889455.1 Pseudomonas sp. K8 | reverse complement strand
CCCTGGCCCCGCGTGACACCTCAAAACTGCAAATCGCTTCCGGCAGCGCCATGCTGGTCGATCTGCAAACCAACAAAGTCATCTATTCCAGCAACCCGGACGTGGTGGTGCCGATCGCTTCCGTGAGCAAGCTCATGACCGGCCTGATCGTGCTGGAAGCCAAGCAGAACATGGACGAGTACATCGACATCAACATCACCGACACGCCGGAAATGAAAGGCGTGTTCTCCCGCGTGAAAATCGGCAGCCAGATGCCGCGCAAGGAGATGTTGCTGATCGCCCTGATGTCCTCGGAGAACCGCGCCGCCGCGAGCCTGGCTCACCACTACCCGGGCGGCTACGCAGCCTTCATTGCGGCGATGAACGCCAAGGCCAAGGCGCTGGGCATGACCAGCACCCATTACGTCGAGCCTACCGGCCTGTCCATCCATAACGTGTCGACCGCCAGGGACCTGAGCAAGCTGCTGGCCTACGCGCGCAAATTCCCGATGCTGAGCCAATTGAGCACCACCAAGGAAAAGACCGTGGCGTTCCGCAAGCCCAACTACACCTTGGGGTTCTCCAACACCGACCACCTGATCAACCGCGCCAACTGGGACATCAAGCTGACCAAGACCGGCTTCACCAACCAGGCCGGTCACTGCCTGGTGCTGGTGACCAGCATGGGCAACCGCCCGGTGTCGCTGGTGATCCTCGACGCCTTCGGCAAGTTCACCCACTTCGCCGACGCCAGCCGTATCCGCAACTGGGTCGAGACCGGCAAGAGCGGTTCGGTGCCGGACGTTGCGTTGCGCTACAAGGCCGACAAGAACCTGAAGAACCGCCCGAACGCGACAGAGGTTCGTCGCTGAACGGCGCAACCCCAAAACAGCCCGCCTGACCAATGCCCCGACATGCTCGGGGCATTTTTTTCGGCATAAGCCACGCAAAAACAGGCCGTTGCATCGCTAACCGGAGTTGCGGATCACGCCCACGATCTGCGGCAAAATAGCGCACAGACAGGCTTTTACTTTGCGCCTGAACTGCCGCTAAATGTTCACCCCTTTCAGTCGACTTCGTTCATGGCTCGTTTCAAACGCATCAGTCCCTGGCTAGCCTGCCTGGCCATCGTGCTGAACATGCTGGCCATGCCGCTCAGCCGCGCCATGCAGACGCCGGACATGGGACTGTTGATGTGGGGCGGATTCTGCTCGGGGGGCGCCTCGCAAGCGCTGCCTCCCAACTTGAGCACGCTGATCGACCCGCTCCAGTCGGCGCCGTCGAAAACCGCCATGAAACACAGCGATTGCTGCTGCGGTCATGCCGGACTGGCGGCGCTGCCGTCCGACTACTACAGGCATTTCCTACCGCGATACGCCCCCGACACCACCCTCGACAACCCCGAGTTGCCGACGCTGCACCCCAGAATCCGCTGGCCGAGCCTGAGCCCGCGCGCCTCCCCTACCGTTTGATCGACACCCGCGCCGCCCCATAGGCGGCGCGATCTGCTTGTCAGCCGCCCGCCTGGGCGTCCTCGAAGTGTCTTGATCATCAGGAATGGTGCGTTATGCCTGCTCGAATGACTTTGCCTCGCGCAAAGCGTGTCTCTGTGTCCCGCCCGCTATGGCCCTTGCTGTCCATCGGCCTGTTCGCCCTCAACCCGCTGTCCTTGGCACTGGCCGAAACCGGTAAAACCGAAGACTCCACCCTCACCCTCGGCACCGTCACGGTCCAGGGCGCCAGCGCCAGCAGCGGCCCGCTGAGCACCAGCAGCGTGCTCAGCTCGGTGGACATTCTCGGCGCCGACATCCTCGAAAAAATGCCGGTCAACTACAGCTGGGAACTGTTCAGTCGCGCGCCGGGGGTGATCCTCACCGAGTTCAACCAAGGCACCACCTCCGGCAAGATTTCCTTTCGCGGCTTCAACGGCGAAGGCGAAGTCAACGCAGTGAAGTTGCTGATCGACGGCATCCCGAGCAACAGCAACGACGGCAACATGCCGTTCATGGACATGATTTTCCCCATGGAGCTGGACAGCATCGAAGTGGTGCGCGGCACCAGCGATGCGCGCTACGGCCTGAACAACATCGCTGGCAACGTCAATATGCTGACCCGCACCGGCGGCGACTACACCAAGGCGCGGGTGCGCTACGGCAGTTACAACACCCAGGAAACCCAGCTGGCCAAAGGCATCGAAGGCAGCAACTGGACGCAGAACTACTTCTTCGCCTACCAGAAATCCGACGGTTACCGCGATCACGCCGAGGCGGACAGGTTTTCCATGTCCGGCAAATGGTTCTACACCCCGGACGACAACAGCTACCGCATCGGCCTGATCGCCCGTCACTACGAAACCGAGGCGCAGGAACCCGGCTACTTGAGTGAAGAGGACGCCCACCAGCACCCGACCATGACCAACAGCTACAACGCCACCGACAAAGGCACGCGGCGGATGAACCAGGTCAGCCTGCACTTCGACACCGACCTGGCCGAAACGCTGGCCTGGTCGGCAAAAACCTACGTCAACACCTTCGACGACCGGCGCTGGACGCAATACTGGCGCACCAGCGCCCAGCAGGAGCGCGACGCCTACGAAACCCAGTATGGCGCCCTCACCTCCCTGACCTGGCGCCCGCAAGTCAGCTGGCTGTACGACTTCGCCCTGGAAGGCGGCGCGGACATGCAGCAGCAGCAGAACAAGAGCGAGCGCTACCGCACCAAGGACCGCCTGCGCCTGGCCCAAACCCGCGACCAGCGATTCGACTTCGACACCTACGGCGCCTATGTCCAGGCCGAGATCAAGCCGTTCGAGTCGCTGAAAATCGTCCCGGCGTATCGCGTCGATAAGATCCAGGGCGACTTCACCAACGAAATGACCGGCATGGACTACGACATCAACGACTATGGGCTGATCAAACAACCCAAGCTCAGCGTGGTGTATTCACCGTGGGACGTGGCCAGCGTCTATGCCAACTGGGGGCGGACCTTCCAGGTCGGCACCGGCGCGGCGGCCTATAAGATTCCACCGCGGGATACCAACCTCGCGCCGTCGATCAACGACGGCTGGGAAACCGGGATCAAGTTCACCCCGGCAGACTGGATCGACGGCCGCATCGCCTATTGGCAGCAAGAGGCCAGCGGTGAAGTCAGTCGCCGCCTCAACGACCCGAGTGGCGAGTCGGACAACGTCGGCGAAACCCGGCGCTGGGGTTACGACGCGCAAGTCAATCTGCACCCGGACGAACGCACCGAAATCTGGATGGCCTACTCCTGGCAGTACTCGAAAATCCTCCAGCCCAGCGCGACCTTGCCCAACAGCAAAGGCCAGGAAATCGACCACATCCCGCATCACCTGTACAACGCTGGCGTCAGCTACAAGGCCACGCGGGCCCTGCAGTTGACGGCGTGGATGAACGGCCAGACGAATTACTACCTGGAACGCGAGAACACCAAGGGCACTTACGGCGGCTACGTCTTGATGAACCTCGGCGCGACTTACCAGGTGACCGAATCGGTCAGTGTCGACCTGCAGTTGAAAAACCTCACCAACCGCTACTACGAATACGTCTGGTATGACCCGGACGGCGCCCAGGCCTCGCTGCACTCACCCGGCGACGGGCGCGCGCTGTACACCGGCGTCACCGTCGACTTCTGATCGGCAGCGCCGCCGGGGCGCGATGAACGTTCAGGCCGGCAAGCGCAAAAACTGAACGTTCACTTCAAACCCGTCGTCCCGGCCTGTGGCCGGCGACGCCAGGGTCATGTGCGCCTTGACCCCATGGACGATGGTCTTGGCAATCGCCAGGCCCAACCCGCTGCCGCTGGCTTCGCTGCTGCCGCGCACGAAGCGTTCGGTCAGGCGCTGCAACACCGGCGCCGGCACGGCCGGTCCGCCGTTGACCACCCGCAGCAACGCATCGTCCGTGAGGCTGACGTCGACCGGTTGATCCGCCGCGCCGTACTTCAACGCATTCTCGATCAAGTTGCGCAGCAGGATGCCGAACGCGTCCGGGTCGATCGCGCAATACACGCTGCCCTCGCTCGGCAGTTGCAAGCGGATGCGCTGCCCGCTGCTGCGGTTCCACTCATCGACCCCATGGGCCAGTAAGGGAATCAGGTCCTGGGGTGCCTCGGACAACAGCCCGCCGCCCTCGGCCTTGGCCAGTTGCATGAGTTTTTCCGAAAGCCGCGCCAGTTCGCGCAAGGCGTGTTCGATCTTCGCTGCACGCACGCGCAACGGGCCTTCCGGCGCTTCCTGGCGCAAACGCTGGATCTGCGCCAGCGTCGCCGCCAATGGTGTGCGCAACTCGTGGGCGCTGTTGGCGGTGAAGCTGCGCTCGGCCTCCAAGGCCTTGCGCAAGCGCTCCAGCAGGTGGTTGACCGCGTCGGCCAACGGGTCGATTTCAGCCGGCAGCCGTGCCACGCTGATCGGCGACAAATCCCCCACACCACGGGCTTCCACGGCACGGCGATAAGCCAATACGCTGCGCAGGCTGAAGCGCACAAACAACCATGTGCCCAACAGGCTGATGGGGATCAGCGCCAATAACGGCATCAACAGGGCCAACAAGGCTTCCCGTGCCGCCTCACGGCGATGCCCCAGCGGCTCGGCGATCTCAATGAACAGCGTATCGCGCAGCGCACTCGCACCATACAGCCGGTATTTTCGGGTGGTGGAAAACCCTTCGCTCGGGTGTTCGCTGAAGATCTTCGGGTTGGCGTCATGGGACTGCATCAGAATCTGGCCCTGGGCATCGCGCACCAGGTACGTCAGGTATTCCTTGTGCATCTTCAGGGTGGCGACGTGCTGGGCAGTGCGCGGCTCTTCGCGGTTGCTGATTTCCAGCACGGCCAGGGGCAGGATGCGTTGCGCGGTCTCTTCCAGGGCGCTGTCGAACGCCTCGTTCAATTCGTGTTGCACCATCAGCCAGGCGCCGACAGTCGCCCCCAGCCAGAGCAAGGTCATGCCCAGGGTCAACCCGAGGCCGAGGCGCTTTTGCAGGCTGATCGGCGACTTCATCCGGCCATCAACCGATAACCCATGCCACGCACGGTTTCCAGCAGGTCGCGCCCGAGTTTTTTGCGCAGGCGGCTGATATAGACCTCGATGGTGTTGCTCTCGATTTCCGCACCGAAGGCGTACAGGCGCTCTTCGAGCTGCGACTTCGACAACAACGCCGTGGGGCGCTGCACGAACGCCTCGAACAGCGCCCATTCGCGCGCCGTCAGGTCGACGGTGATGCCGGCACGCTGCACGGTGCGCGCGTTCATATCGATCTGCAACTCGCCGAGTTTGATCTGCGGGTTGGGGTTACCGCTGTAACGGCGGGCCACGGCGGCCACCCGGGCCGACAGCTCGAACAGGTCGAACGGTTTGACCAGGTAATCGTCGGCCCCGGCGTTGAGGCCGGCGATACGATCGGATATCTGGTCCTGGGCGGTGAGGATGATCACCGGGGTCACATTGCCGGCCGAACGCTGCTGGCGCAGAAAGTCCAGCCCGCGACCGTCGGGCAGCATCAGGTCCAGCAGGATCAGGTCATACGGCGTGCTGCGCACGCTGTTGTTCGCATGCTCCAGGCGCTGCACCCAATCGACCGCATGGCCGTCGTCGGCAATCTGTTCGCGCACCGCCTCGCCCAGCCCGGGTGCATCCTCGACCAATAAAACCCGCATCTGGCACCTCCTGTGGTGGTTGTCGTGCCGCACCTTACCGCGCTTACCTGACGTGAATCTGAAGATTCAGCTGGTTGTCAGGAATGCTCGTTAGGGTAAGCCGCAAATGCCAATCCGGCCGGAGACAGATCATGAAATCAGCTTTTATTGTCAGCACCGCATTGCTGGGCGTCCTGCTCGGCGCAAACGCCTTGGCCGACGACGACTGCAGCGAGCCGGTCAGCGACTGGCAACCACGCGAAACCCTGCGCCAGCAAGTGGAACAGCAATACGGCTGGAGCGTGCAACGCATCAAGGTCGACGACGGCTGCTATGAACTCAGGGGCACCGACCGCAAAGGCAATGCGATCGAAGCCAGCTACGCACCCGCCTCGCTTCGTCTGCGCAAACTGGAAATCCATTTTGGCGCCAACGGCGACGCCCGGGATTACCTCAACCGCCCTGGATCGGAATGATCAGCGGTTTTTCCACGGCTTTCAGGTTGCTGTCAGCCAGCAGGTCCAGGCTCTCGCCATAACGTTCAACCAGGACATCATCATGAAAAAGATCATTGCTGCAACCTGCCTCGCCGGCGCCATTGCCCTGCCGGGGCTGGCCCAGGCCCGCGAAGTGACCCTGACCACCCAACTCAAGGACTACAGCGGCAACGGCGCGTACCTGGCGATCTATGTCACCGACGCCAACGGCCAGTACCAGAAAACCCTCTGGGTCGCCGGCAAAAAGGCCAAGTACTACCGGCACCTGAGCGACTGGGCGCGTGGCAGCGCCATGAAGCCGAGCGAGTTTGACGGCCTCAGCGGCGCCAGTGTCGGCAGCGGCCGCAGCCTCACCGTCAGCGTGGAACTGGCCGACACCTTGATCGACGCCGGGTATCAGATCCGTATCGACAGCGCCGTGGAAGACAAGCGCGACAGCCGCGCCGACGTCAGTGTCCCGCTGACATCGGCCGGGTCGGGCAAGCCGGTCAGCGGCAGCACTTATGTCGAGTCCTTTACCTACGACCTGTAACACCTGCGACTTCTGGAGGCTGAACATGCTTCGCCAGTTCCATTCACTGCCCGGTCTGATCGCCGCCCTGTTGGTCATGATATTGGCCATCAGCGGCGCAGTGCTGTCCGTCAATCCGGCTTTGGAACGCCTGCACGGCACGTCAACCGCGACTGGGCAGCTCAATGTCGGCCAGTTGGCGGGACGCATCGCCAACCACTTTCCGGGGGTGGAGCAGATCCAGCGCAGCGCCTCCGGAACAGTGATCATCTACTACAACCAGGACGGCCAGGCGGGTGCGCAAACCGTCGATCCACTGACCGGCCAGGGCCTCGGGCCCTATGAGCCATCCGCCGTTTCGCGCTGGGTAAAAGACCTGCACCGCTCGCTGTTCATGGGTACCACCGGGCATGGGATCGCAGGCGTCGGCGCACTCTTCATGTTGATGCTTTGCGTGTCCGGCGCGCTGTTGCTGGCGCGCCGCCTGGGTGGCCTGCGCAACCTGTTGCGGCCGCTGCGCGGCTCGTTCAGCCAGCGCTGGCACGCCGAAGTCGGGCGCCTTGCCGTGCTCGGGCTGCTGCTGTCGGCCTTGACTGGGCTGTACATGTGCGCCACGACCTTCGGTTTGATCGCCGACGGCAGTCAGGCTGAGCCGGCCTTCCCCGCGCATATCAGCGTCGGCGCGGCGCAGCCGGTGGCCAACCTGCAAGCCTTGCAGGCCATCGATCTGAACGACCTGCGCGAACTGGTTTACCCGAGCCCCGGTAACCCCGAGGACGTGTTTTCCCTGCGCACCGCCCAGGGTGACGGCTACGTGGACCCGGTCAGCGGCACGCTGTTGTCGTATCAGGCCCACGATTCAATGCACAACCTGTATCAACTGATCTATCAATTGCACACCGGCGAAGGCCTCTGGTGGCTGGGCTTGATCCTCGGGGTTTGCGCCCTCAGCGTGCCGTTGATGAGCGTGACCGGCATCCTGCTGTGGTGGCGCCGCCGCAAAGCCGCGCCGAAGATTCGCCATAACAGCCCGGCCCACACTGCCGACAGCGTGATTCTGGTGGGCAGTGAAACCAACAGCACCTGGGGTTTTGCCAATACCTTGCACGCGGCGTTGCACCGGGCCGGGCACCGGGTTCACAGCGCCGCGATGAGCGATTGGAAGGGCGAGTACCGCGCTGCCCAGCGCCTGTTCATCCTCACCGCCACCCACGGCGACGGCGATGCACCGGCGTCGGCCGCGCAGTTCCTGGCACGGCTGCAGCAAGTGGGCCTCAAACCCGGCCTGCCCTTTGCGGTACTCGGGTTTGGCGACCGGCAGTTTCCACGATTCTGTCAGTACGCCCATCAGGTGCAGGACGCGATGGTACAAGCCGGCGGCACGCCATTGCTGGGGCTGGAAACCGTGAACCGTCAATCCTCGCAGGAATTTGCGCGCTGGGGCGATGCGTTGGCGGCGCCACTGGGCCACGAGCTGCCGCTGATCCACACGGCGCAGCGCCCGCGCAGCCGTCGTCTGGAATTGACCGAGCGCATCGTCTATGGCGAAGCCGTGAACGCACCGACCCACGTCCTGCGCTTCAAGGCCGCGGGCGCGCTACCGAGCTTCCAGGCCGGCGATCTGGTCGGCATTTTGCCGCCGGACAACCCGGTGCCGCGCTTTTACTCGCTGGCCAGTTCCTCTGAAGACGGCACGCTGGAAATCTGCGTGCGCAAACACGAAGGTGGCCTATGCTCGGGGTTCCTGCATGAGCTGAAGATCGGCGGGTCGGTCGAAGCGTTCATCCAGCCCAATCCGCAATTTCGTCCGGCGTCGGGCGCGCACCCGGTGATTCTGATCGGTGCCGGCACCGGTATCGGGCCCCTGGCCGGTTTTATTCGCCATAACACCGCCAAACACCCGATGCACCTGTATTGGGGCGGACGCAACCCGGCTTCGGATTTTCTCTATGAACCGGAGCTCAAGCGTTACCTGGCCGACCGCCGCCTGACCGCATTGTGCGCGGCGTTCTCCCAGGTTCAGGAGCGCAGCTATGTGCAAGACCGGTTGCTCGGCGATGCCCTGGCGTTGCGCGCCCTGATCGAAAACGGCGCCCAAGTGCTGGTGTGCGGCAGCCGCGAGATGGCCAAAGGCGTGATGCAAGCGCTGGATAACGTGTTGGCCCCGCTGCACCTGAGTGTGCTGGCCCTGAAAGCACAAGGACGCTACCGTGAAGATGTCTACTGAGCCCCAACGCTACAGCCTGAACGGCGAGACCATGGGCACGCGCTATACCGCCGTGTTCTATGCCGAGGCCGGCGTCGACACCGACGCGATCAACCGCGGCCTGGCCCAGGCCGTGGGCCGGGTGGACCAGCAGATGTCCACCTGGAAGGCCGATTCCGACCTCAACCGCCTCAACGCCGGCCCCGAGCAAACATGGTTGCCGGTGCCCCAGGAACTGGCCACGGTGTTGGCCGCCGCGTTGCGGGTCAGCCAGCAATCCGGCGGGGCTTTCGACGTCGCCGTCGGTGATCTGGTGGACGCCTGGGGCTTCGGCCCCGGCACCCCCTCGGTCACCGAACAGACCATCGACGCCCTGCCGTCACGCAGCGGTCTGTCGGCCACTGCGGCGTTGACGGTGGACACGCAACGCCACCAAGTGCGCAAACGCGCGCCGCTGCACCTCAACCTCAACGGGATCGCCAAAGGCTTTGGCGTCGACGAACTGGCGCGCTGCCTGGACGGCTTCGGGCTGACCCGCTACCTGGTCGGCATCGATGGCGAAATGCGTGCCCGCGGCGTCAAGCCGGCTGCTCAACCGTGGGTCGTGGCCATTGAAAAACCAAGCCGTGGCCAGCGTGAAGTGATGGGGGTCATGGAACTCAGCGACGCCGCCATCGCCACCTCCGGCGACTACCGACACTGGATTGACGTGAAAGACCGACACTATGCTCACACCATGAACCCGGCCACCGGCGCCCCGCTGTGCAATACCGTCGCCGCCGTCACGGTGGTGGCCGCCTCGTGCATGCTCGCCGATGCCTGGGCCACGGCGTTGATGGTGCTGGGCGAAATCGAAGGCCCACGCCTGGCGCAGGCACGCGGGATGGACGCGTTGTTCGTGCTGCGCGAGGGTGAACAACTCAAAGAAATATCGATTGTCGGCGGTATTCTGCAGGCGCAGATTGAAAGCCGTCCGCCCCAACCCCGTCCACGAACGTGAGTCCCGCACACCGATGAAATTCATGCACCGGCACACCGAATCCCACCGCAGTGACCGTATCGGCTGGCTGCGCGCCGCGGTCCTGGGCGCCAATGACGGCATCGTCTCCACCGCCAGCCTGTTGATCGGTGTCGCCGCCGCCAACGCCAGCCACGCCTCGCTGATCGTCACCGGCATGGCCGGGCTGGTGGCGGGGGCGATGTCGATGGCGGCCGGCGAATACGTTTCGGTGCATTCCCAGGCCGATACCGAGCACGCCGATCTGGCCCGAGAGCGAGCGGAACTGGCGAGTAACCCGAAAGCCGAACACCGCGAACTTGCCAACATCTACATGCAGCGTGGTGTATCACCCGAATTGGCTCATCAGGTCGCCGACCAATTGATGGCGCACGACGCCTTGGGGGCTCACGCCCGGGACGAGCTGGGCATCAGCGAAGCCCTCGCCGCCAAACCGCTGCAAGCGGCGCTGGCCTCGGCGGCGAGTTTCGTGGTCGGTGCCGCGTTGCCGCTGGCGGTGACGCTCATCGCGCCAGAGCACAGCGTGGTGCCGTGGATCTGCGGCATGTCCCTGCTGTTTCTTGCCAGCCTTGGCGCCGTGGCGGCCAGGGCCGGCGGGGCGAAAGTCTTCGTCGGCGCCTGGCGCGTAACCCTGTGGGGCGTGCTGGCCATGGGCATTACGGCCAGCGTCGGGGCATTGTTCGGCGCTGTGGCGTAGCGCGAAAACACACCGCGCTCCAACGTGGCGGGCGCGGTGTGTCTTACTTTCTTTCGGCCAATACCTTGAGTGCCTGCGCCGCAGCCTGCTCTTGCCCGGCCTGCGCGGTGGCATTGGCCGCTTCGCGCCAGCGCTGCGTGTCCACATTGGCCGGCAACTGGCTCGGGCGCTGGGTGAGGATTGCCCAGTGACCGGCGCTGCTCCACTTCGACTCAAAGTCACTGAAGCTCATCAACAACCGCCGATCCATGCCTGAGCGCAGCAGCACCGTGCTTTTCTGCTGGTTGAAACCCACCACGACCACGTAGTGCGTGCTGGACAACAGGCCGCCGCCGATCCGCGCCATCACCGGGTAACCCGCGCTCACCTGCGCCAGCACCGAGGTGAGCTTGGCGTCGAGCGGATACACCATCAACCCGTATTCACGGGCCAGCACCTGCATGTTGCGCTCCAGGTTCGCTTCGTCGCCCGGCAAGTGCAGCGGCTTATCCAGCAACCCCGGTGTCATGACAATGCCTTGTTGCGACAGCATGCTGGCTAACGCCGTGGGACCGCTTTGATAAGCGTCGCTGCGAAACGTCGGCACGCCATTGAGCTCGACACGCTCCGGCAGGCCCGGCAGTTTCGACGGCTGCCCGGAACAGGCCGCGAGCCCCAGGGTGCAGGCCAGCAGCAAGGACCTTGTAACGTTGGACCGTAACCGCAATTTTCTACCCTCTTGATCAACTGCCGGTAAGGGCCCTGATCATAGGACGCTCTTCCGCTCGGGTATAGCCTTGAACCGCAGTAAAACGCCCAGGATAGAGCAAAGAAGTTGGATCGACACGACCATTGGTCAATAGCAGGCAACCGTCATCTGACTAGACTGTCCATTGAGAAGACTGTGTGTGCGCCCTGCTGGGCGAAAGGAGGCCAGAATGAGCCTTGCAACGACGATTGTCCTGTTGATCTGCGGTTGGCTCGCGGTGGCCGCCGCCATGTTGTGGGGGGTGTTGCGCATTACCCGTCGGCACCATCACCCCCACGTCAAACCGGCTGCATCCGCCAAGCCGCACAAGACGACGGTGCATCACGCCTAGCCAGGCATGCAATTGAAGTCCTGCGTTGCCGCGACTTCCTTACCGTGACCATCCAAGAGCGATGCGCGCACGGTGGTGCCCAGGCTGGATTCGATCAGGGTGTAGTGTTCACCCGCCTTGAAGTCTTTGTACTCCACGCGGCCCTGGCAGTCCTGCTGGTTTTCGTCGCCCGGCTCTTCCTCGAACAACGTCACATCCAAACGATGGGCTCCCGGCGGCACTTCGAAAAAGCGCCCGTCATCCACGCGTTTGCCGTCGACGCGCTCGGCCATCAGGTCATTCGGCGCTTCTTCTTTCAATCCGATCCAGGCTTCGCTGGGGTCGGCTTTGGGCATCGGGCCGGCGCAGGCCGACAGTAACAACACAGCGCTCAAGGCGGGAATCAGCAATAAAGGTTTGAGTGACATGGCAGAACTCCAAAGGATTTCAGTTAAAAGACGCATCGCATCCGATGGGTCACAAGCTTGGAGAGCCGCCCTTTGTAGAACAAATGAATACACATGAAACGATCTTCAGCCCATACCTAAATCTTCCTTCACCTGGCTGAAAGGTGCGTGTTAGGTGGGTCGGGCAAGACTGCCGGGGTTTGCAATCCTGCTCCCTCGGAGGTTCACGCATGCTCGGGCTGGTAAAGACCGCACTGCAAAAGCCGTACACGTTTATCGTGTTGGCCATATTCATCTGCATCATCGGGCCGATGGCGGCCCTGCGAACCCCCACTGATGTATTCCCCGATATCGGCATCCCCGTCGTTGCAGTGGTCTGGCAGTACAACGGCCTGTCGCCGGACGCCATGGCCGGGCGGGTGATCTACACCTACGAACGCTCCCTGAGCACCACCGTCAACGACATCGAACACATCGAATCGCAATCCCTGCCGGGCATGGGCATCGTCAAGATCTTCTTCCAGCCCGGCGTCGACATCCGCACCGCCAACGCCCAGGTGACAGCGGTGTCACAAACCGTGCTCAAGCAAATGCCCCCCGGCATCACGCCGCCGCTGATCCTCAATTACAGCGCATCGACGGTGCCGATCCTGCAAATGGCGTTCTCCAGCCCGACACTGTCGGAAGCCAAGATCCGCGACCTGGTGCAGAACAATATCCGCCTGCCCCTCAGCGCCCTGCCCGGCCTGGCCATGCCCACGCCCATGGGTGGCAAGCAGCGGCAGATCACCCTCGACCTCGACCCGCAGGCGCTGGCCGCCAAAGGCTTGTCGGCGCAGGACGTGGGCAATGCCCTGGCGTTGCAGAACCAGATCATCCCGGTGGGCACCGCCAAGCTCGGCCCCAACGAATACACGATCCTGCTCAACAACAGCCCCAAGGCCATCGATGAACTCAACGACCTGCCGATCAAGACCGTCGACGGTGCGCTGATCACCATCGGCCAGGTGGCCCACGTGCGTGACGGTTCGCCACCGCAGACCAACATCGTGCGCGTCGACGGCCATCGCGCGGTGCTGATGCCGGCGTTGAAAAACGGCAGCATCTCCACCCTGTCGATCATCGACGGCATCCGCCAGATGCTGCCGCGCATCAACGAAACCCTGCCGCCGTCGCTGAAGACCTCATTGCTCGGCGATGCGTCGGTGTTCGTCAAACAATCGGTGGGCAGCGTGGCCCAGGAAGGCATCATCGCCGCGCTGCTGACCAGCGCGATGATCCTGCTGTTCCTCGGCAGCTGGCGCTCGACGCTGATCATCGCCGCCTCGATCCCCCTGGCGGTGCTGTCGGCCATCGCGCTGCTGGCGGTCAGCGGGCAAACCCTCAACGTGATGACCCTCGGCGGGCTGGCGTTGGCCGTAGGGATTCTGGTGGACGACGCCACGGTGACCATCGAAAACATCAACTGGCACCTGGAACAGGGCAAGACGGTGAAGGCTGCGATCCTCGACGGCGCCGCGCAGATCGTCGGCCCGGCGTTCGTCTCGCTGCTGTGCATCTGCATCGTGTTCGTGCCGATGTTCTTGCTGCAAGGCATCGCCGGGTACCTGTTCCGGCCGATGGCCCTGGCGGTGATCTTCGCCATGGCCAGCTCGTTCATCCTCTCGCGCACCCTGGTGCCGACATTGGCGATGTACCTGCTCAAGCCGCACGCGCCGGAACCGGGCACCGGCCACCACCCAGAAGATGCGTTCATCAACCACCACGAAGGCGAGCAGCACACCAAACCACGCAATGCCGTGCTGCAGTCGGTGCTGAATTTCCAGCAGGGTTTCGAGCGGCACTTCTCGAACATCCGCGACACCTACCATGGCCTGCTGACGTTGGCCCTGGGCAATCGCAAGCGCTTCATCGTCGGCTTTTTAGCCTGTGTGCTCGCCTCGTTTTTGCTGCTGCCCAGCCTGGGCCAGGATTTCTTCCCGGCCACCGACGCCGGGGCGCTGGCGCTGCATGTGCGTTTGCCGCTGGGTACGCGGATCGAGGAAAGCGCTGCGGCGTTCGACCGGATCGAGGCGCGGATACGCGAAGTGATCCCGGCCGACGAACTCGACACCATCGTCGACAATATCGGCATTCCGCTGAGCGGCATCGACATGGCCTACAGCAGCAGCGGCACCATCGGCCCGCAGGACGGCGATATCCAGGTCAGCCTGAAACAACACCACGCGCCCACCGCCGACTACGTGAAAAAACTGCGTGAGGCGTTGCCGCAAAGTTTCCCTGGCAGCCACTTTGCGTTCCTGCCGGCGGACATCAGCAGCCAGATCCTCAACTTCGGCGCGCCGGCGCCGCTGGACGTGAAAATCTCCGGGCGCAGCGATGCCGAAAACCGCGCCTACGCCGTGGAACTGGAACGCCGTCTGCAACACGTACCGGGCATCGCCGACCTGCGCATCCAGCAGTCCACCGGCTACCCGTCGCTGCAAGTGAATGTCGACCGCCTGCGCGCCAACGGCCTGGGCATCACCGAGCGCGATGTGACCAACAGCATGGTCGCGTCGCTGGCCGGCAGCTCGCAAACCGCGCCGACGTTCTGGCTCAACCCGGCCAACGGCGTGTCCTATTCCATCGTCGCCGCCACCCCGCAATACCGCCTCGACAGCCTGCCGGCGCTGGAAGCGCTGCCGGTGACCGGTGCCGATGGTCAATCGCAAATCCTCGGCGGCGTGGCCAGCATCTCCCGCGTGCAAAGCCCGGCGGTGGTGACCCACTACAACATCGAGCCGACCCTGGACCTCTACGCCAACGTGCAAGGCCGCGACCTCGGTGGCGTGGCCCGCGACGTGCAGAAAGTGCTGGACGACACCGCGTCCATGCGCCCCAAAGGCGCGACGATCAGCCTGCACGGGCAGATCGATGCGCTGCATGAAGCCTTCAGCGGTTTGAGCGTCGGCCTGCTCGGCGCGGTGGTGCTGATCTACCTGCTGATCGTGGTCAACTTCCAGTCGTGGGTCGACCCGTTCGTGATCATCACCGCATTGCCGGCGGCATTGGCGGGGATCGTGTGGATGCTGTTCCTCAGCGGCACGTCGTTGTCGGTGCCGGCGTTGACCGGGGCCATCCTGTGCATGGGCGTGGCCACCGCCAACTCGATCCTGGTGGTGAGCTTCTGCCGGGAACGCCTGGCCGAACATGGCGATGCGCTCAAGGCCGCACTGGAAGCCGGCTACACGCGCTTTCGTCCGGTGTGCATGACCGCCCTGGCGATGATCATCGGCATGCTGCCGCTGGCCTTGTCCGAGGAGCAGAACGCGCCGCTCGGCCGCGCCGTGATCGGGGGCCTGATCCTCGCCACCACCGCCACCCTGTTATTTGTTCCCGTGGTCTTCAGCCTGGTCCACGGTCGTCAGCCTACTCGCGCAACTGTTGGAGAAACGCCCCATGTCGTCTGATCACAAACCCTCGCGCAAGCGTCTGATGCTCATGGGTGTCGGCGGCCTGACCCTGGCCGCCCTGCTGGTCGCCAACGGCCTGTACGCCCGCACAATGCACGAACGCGCCGTCACCGCCTGGACCGAAACCGCCGCCGTGCCGCAGGTGATGGTGTTCCAGCCGCTGCAGAACGTGGCCGGTGACACCCTGCGCCTGCCCGCTCACCTTGAAGCCTGGAGCAAGGCGCCGATCCATGCGCGGGTCAGCGGCTACTTGAAGGACTGGAAAGTCGACATCGGCAGCCAGGTCAAAGCCGGGCAAATCCTCGCCGAAATCGACAGCCCCGATCTCGATCAACAACTGGCGCAGACCCATGCGCGCCTGGTGCAGCAACAGGCCAATGCGCGGCTGGCTGCCACCACCGCGACACGTTGGCAAAACCTGCTGGCCAGCCATTCGGTGTCGCGCCAGGAGGCCGATGAAAAAACCTCCAACGCCGCAGCGGCCAAAGCCAACGCCGAAGCCGCCGCTGCCGATTACGCACGCTTATCGGCGCTGGAAAGCTACAAGACTATCCGCGCGCCGTTCGCCGGCACCATCACTGCGCGCAACACCGACATCGGCCAGTTGATCAAGGCCGACACCGACAGCGACCCGGAGCTGTTCAACATCGCCGACACCCACCAGTTGCGCCTCTACGTGCCGGTGCCGCAGAACTACGCGGCCGTCATCCACCCCGGGCTTGAAGCCGAGCTGAGTGTTCCCGAGCACCCCGGCGAACACTTCAAGGCGCACCTGATCGGCGACTCCACCGCCATCGACCGTCGCTCCGGCACCCTGCTCGCGCAGTTTGTCGCCGACAACCCCAACGGCGAGTTGCTGCCGGGCGATTACGCCGAAGCGACCCTGCCGATTCCGGCAGACACCCATGGCGTGAGTATCCCAGCCAGCGCGCTGATCTTCCGTGCCCAAGGCACCCAGGTCGCGGTGCTGGATGCGCAAAACCACATACACCTGCAGGCCATCCATATCGGCCTGGACCTGGGCGAACGCCTGGTGATCGACCAGGGCCTGAAACCCGCCGACCGCGTGGTCGACAACCCACCCGACGCCCTGCGCGAAGGCGACCCCGTGCAACTGGCCGACGCCTCCGGAGGTGCCCATGCGCCCAAGGCTTAAACCACTTGCCGCGGTGATGCTGCTGGCGTTGCAAGGTTGCTCGCTGGCACCGACCTACAACGTGCCGGCGATCGACCTGCCGGCCAACTATCGCGAACAGACCAGCGATGGCCCCTGGCACAGCGCGCAGCCGTCCGACCAACTGGCGCCGCAGTGGTGGACGCTCTACCGCGAACCGCGCCTGGATCAGTTGCAACAGCAATTGCTCAAGGCCAACCCGGACCTGGCGGCAGCGCTGGCGCACTTCGATGCATCCCAGGCGTATGCCAGCCAATTGCATGCCGGGCTGTTCCCGCAAATCACCGCCAGCGCACAACCGCTGCGTCAGCGCCAATCCGACTCGCGTCCGCTGCGCAGCACCACGCAGCCGTCGGTTTACAACAGCAACACGGCGGGGTTTTCGTTGAGCTACGACTTGGACCTGTGGGGCAAAATCCGCAACCAGGTGGCGGCGGGTGATGCGCAGGCGCAAGCGTCGGGCGACGATCTGGCAGTGGCGCGCTTGAGCTTGCAGCATCAGTTGGCGACCTTGTACGTGCAGCTCAATGGGCTGGATGCGCAAAGTCGGATTCTCAACAGCTCGCTGGAAGATTTCAGCCAGGCCCTGCAACTGACGCGCAGCCGCTACGAGGGCCAGATTGCTTCGGAACTGGACCTGACCCGCGCGCAAAACCAGCTCGCCCAAGCCAAGGCGCAACTGGATGAAGTACGCGGGCAACGCAACCTCACCGAGCATGCCATCGGTGAACTGGTCGGCGTGGCGGCCAGCGACTTCACACTGCCGGCGAGCCAACAACTGATCGCCCTGCCGGGGATTCCGTCGCAACTGCCGAGCCACCTGCTGCAACGTCGCCCGGATATTGCGGCGGCAGAGCGCCGAGTGTTTGCGGCCAACGCAAATATCGGCGTGGCCAAGGCCGCGTGGTACCCGGACTTCAGTCTGACCGGGTTGATTGGCGGGCAGACCCAAGGCGTGGGGAATTTACTGTCGGCGGGCAATCGGTATTGGGCGCTGGGGCCGCTGATGAACTTGCCGATCTTCGATGGCGGTCGCTTGAGCGCCAACGAACGCCAGGCCAAGGCCGAGTTCGAACAAGCCTCGGCACAGTACCGCAGCCAGGTACTGAAAGCCGTGCGCGAGGTCGAAGACAACCTGGCACAGCTAAGGGATTTGCAGCAGGAGGCGCAGGATGAACAAGCCGCGGCAGATGCGGCGCAGCATACGCAAGCGTTGGCAATGAACAGCTACCAGGCCGGCGCGGTGAGCTATCTGGATGTAGTGACCGCACAGACAGCGGCGTTACAGGCACAGCGGACCTTGCAGGCGGTGCAGACACGGCAGTTGCAGGCGAGTGTGGGGCTGGTCACCGCGCTGGGCGGCGGCTGGCAACCTGGCGCCTGACGCTTTTTTTGTGCAAACCAGCTCAAAGGTGGGAGCTGGTTTGGCTTTGATGAGGCTGGATCAGCCAGACATCACCGACTGATCCAGCGCACATTCAGTCTTCCGGCCGACTGTTGAGAAACACGGTCACTGCTGTGTAATCACTGTCATTGGCGTGTCGGTACGCGGTATTGCTGTGATAGCGGCGGCGTCAGTTCCGGCCTCATCGGGGGCAAGCCCCCTCCCACACTGGTCCGGCGCTAGACACACAATGCATGAACACCGCAGAGCCCATGTGGGAGGATTCAAGCCCATCCCACACTGGTCCGGCGCTAGACACACAATGCATGAACACCGCAGATCCCATGTGGGAGGATTCAAGCCCATCCCACACTGGTCCGGCGCTAGACACACAATGTATGAACACCGCAGAACCCATGTGGGATGGGGCTTGCCCCCGATAGCGTTCGCACAGACACATCCTGCCAAAAGCCTGCCCTTCAACCTGCAGTTCACCCATCTAGCCTCTCAAAACACACCCAGAGAGAGGCCAGGGAATGCCCGACCTACCCGCTTCACACCGCCTGCGTATCGGCCGATTCAGCGAACCCAACCGTATCTACCTCATCACCACCAACACCCACGAACGCATCCCGATATTCAAGAATTTCCATCTCGGTCGCTTGGTGGTCTGGCAGTTTCGGTCAGCCCAGTATCAGGGGCTGGCGAACTCCCTGGCATGGGTGATCATGCCGGACCATTTCCATTGGCTGCTCGAACTGAAAAAAGGCTCGCTGGCTGACCTGATGCGCCAGGTGAAGTCCAAAAGCACACGGAGCGTCAACGGTGCGAGCGGACGCAAGGGGCGGCTTTGGCAGGAAAGTTTCCATGACCGGGCACTGCGCAAGGAAGACGACTTGGTGAAAATGGCCAGGTATGTGGTGGCCAATCCATTGCGGGCGGGATTGGTTAGCCGGATTGGCGACTACCCGTTGTGGGATGCCATTTGGGTATAGACACAGTTCAACTGTGGAAGGGGGGGCTTGCTCCCGATGGCGGTGGGTCAATCACATATGTGTCGGTTGAACCACTGCTATCGGGAGCAAGCTCCCTCCCACACTGATCCTGCGCCAGACACACAATGTATGAACACCGCAAAACCCATGTGGGAGGGGGCTTGCTCGCGATGGCGGTGGGTCAATCACATGTGTATCGGCTGAACCACTGCTATCGGGAGCAAGCTCCCTCCCACACTGATCCTGTGCCAGACACACAATATATGAACACCGCAAAACCCATGTGGGAGGGAGCTTGCTCCCGATAGCAGTGGTTCAGCCAGCTCATCTGTAACTGACCGGAGCAAGCCCCCTCCCACAGGTTCTACCGCGTTTCAAGCCGCTCGTTTGCCGCTGGCAATGGCGGCCGAGGCGGCCACCATGGCCCGCAACAACACCGCACACCCCGCCGCCAGGTCATCCGGCGCGGCGTTTTCGATTTCGTTGTGGCTGATGCCGCCTTCGCATGGCACGAAGATCATCCCCGCCGGGCCGAGTTCGGCGACGAAGATCGCGTCGTGCCCTGCCCCGCTGACGATGTCCATGTTCGACAACCCCAACCCATTCGCCGCATCGCGCACTGCATCGACGCAACCCTTGTCGAAATACAGCGGCGGGAAGTCGGCGGTGGGTGTCATTTCAAAACTCAACCCATGCTTGGCGCAGGTCTCGTCGATCACCTGGCGTACCTGGGCGATCATCGAATCCAAGCGCGCTGGTTCCAGGTGGCGGAAGTCGAGGGTCATACGCACTTCACCCGGGATGACGTTGCGTGAGCCCGGATAAGCCTGCAAGCAACCGACAGTGCCACACGCATGCGGCTGATGCCCCAACGCCGCCGCATTCACCGCCGCGACCACGGCGGCTGCGCCGACCAGGGCGTCCTTGCGCAGGTGCATCGGCGTCGGCCCCGCGTGGGCTTCAACGCCGCGCAGGGTCAAGTCGAACCACTTTTGCCCGAGGGCACCGAGCACCACGCCGATGGTTTTCTTTTCATCCTCAAGAATCGGCCCCTGTTCGATATGTGCCTCGAAATAGGCGCCGACTTTGTGCCCACTCTCCGGCCGCGTCCCCGCATAGCCGATCGCATTCAGTGCCGCGCCGACGCTGATACCCTGCGCATCGACCTTGGCGAGGGTGTCGGCCAGGCTGAATTTCTCGGCAAACACCCCCGAGCCCATCATGCACGGCGGGAAGCGCGAGCCCTCTTCGTTGGTCCACACCACCACTTCCAGCGGCGCCTCGGTTTGCACCTTGAGGTCGTTGAGGGTGCGCAACACTTCCACACCGGCCAGCACGCCGAAGCAGCCATCGAACTTGCCACCGGTGGGCTGGGTGTCGATATGGCTGCCCGTCATCACTGGCGGCAGGTCGGGGTTACGCCCGGGGCGACGGGCGAAGATGTTGCCGATACCGTCGACGGTCACGCTGCACCCGGCCTCTTCGCACCATTGCACGAACAGGTCGCGGGCCTGGCGGTCGAGGTCAGTGAGGGCCAGGCGGCACACGCCGCCCTTGGCGGTGGCGCCGAGCTTGGCCAGCTCCATCAACGACTGCCACAAACGGTCGCGGTTGATGTGCTGATGGGTCGATTGCAGAACGTCCAGGGCAGCGTTCATGGGGATCTCCTCAGGCTACATGTTATGAATGGAATGCAATTCAAAGGTGGGAGGGGGCTTGCTCCCGATTGCAGTGGGTCAGTCACCCATGCATTAGTGGAATGACCACCTGTTTGACTGCATGCCATTGCGTTACAGCAGGGATTTGGCCGGCATCGGCGTCAGGCCACGCCTGGCATTCAGGCCGTAATACAACACGCCGCCCAACGCCGAACCGGTAAACCAGCCATAGCTGTAGAACCAGCTGAACACGTCGCTGCCCAATGACAGCAAGGTCAGCACCACCGGCACGCCAAACGCGACAAACCCGCTCCAGTTCCACGCTGGGTACACGTCGTCACGGTACAAACCGGCGAGGTCCAGGCGCTGTTTGCGCGTGATGAAGTAGTCCACCACCATGATCCCGGCGATCGGCCCCAGCAGGCTGGAATAGCCGAGCAACCAGTTGGAATACACCGTTTCCAGGCTCACATCGGAAACGATCAGCCCGAGCTTCTTCAGCAGCTCGTGGCCCATCAACACCAACCCCACCAGGCCGGTGAGAATCACTGCCGAAGTGCGGTTGATCAGCTTGGGCGCGATGTTCTGGAAGTCGTTGGTGGGCGACACGATGTTCGCCGCCGTGTTGGTGGACAAGGTGGCGACGATGATCAATGCCATGGCCACGGCGACCCACACCGGGCTCTGGATATGCCCGATCAGCGTCACCGGGTCGGACACGCTGACACCCACCAGTTTCACCGAAGCGGCGGTCATGATCACACCGAGGGCGGCGAACAGGAACATGGTCAGCGGCAGGCCGAAAATCTGCCCGAGGATCTGGTCCTTCTGGCTCTTGGCGTAGCGGCTGAAGTCGGGAATATTCAGCGACAAGGTGGCCCAGAACCCCACCATCGCGGTCAGGCCGGCCATAAAGTAACCGGTCAGGCTTGCACCTTCGGGGCGTTTGGGCGGGATCGCCATCAACTCGCTGAGGGACACGTTCGGCATCGCCCACACCAGCAGGCCAATGCCCACCGCCACCAGCAGCGGTGCCGACAGGGTTTCCAGGCGCTTGATCGACTCGGCGCCGCGCAGCACCACCCACAGGTTGAGGGTCCAGAAGATCATGAAGCCGATCACCTCACCGGTGCCGCCCAAGGCCTTCCACCCCTCGAAAATCGAGCCCAGGAACAGGTGAATCGCCAGCCCGCCGAACATGGTCTGGATGCCGAACCAGCCGCACGCCACCAGCGCTCGGATCAGGCACGGCACGTTGGAACCGAGGATGCCGAACGACGAACGCAGCAACACCGGGAACGGAATGCCGTACTTGGTACCGGGGAAGGCGTTGAGGGTCAGCGGGATCAGCACCACGATATTGGCCAGGAGGATCGCCATCAGCGCCTCGCCCACCGACAAACCGAAGTACGCGGTAAGCACCCCGCCCAGCGTGTAGGTGGGCACGCAGATCGACATGCCGACCCACAGCGCGGTGATGTGCCACTTGTTCCACGTGCGTTCATGCACCTTGGTCGGTGCCATGTCGTGGTTGTAGCGAGGGCTGTCGAGGACGTCGGGGCCGGCGTCGAGTTCGTACAGGCCGTTGCGTTCAATAACTTGCGATCTGTTCTGTTGCATGGCCGCTCCACGGTTTTTTCGAATTATTGTTGCTCACCTGCAAGGTCGGTGCAGGTGGCCGGAGTACCTCGTAAACAACATGACATCAAGGGTCCGGCCAGCCGCCACTGCACTCAATAAACGTGCCGACAACCCGCCCTGACCCTGCACCGCATATATAACTCGCTGATGTTTATCAGCTTTATTTCAAACGCCGATGAGTCCTTCGGTACTTGCCGCGTGACGCAGGCTGGATAACGCGCAAGTTGTCCGAACGTTCAGGACTCAATCTGGTGCAACACAATTATTTTTATTTACCGCCGCCGTCAAGCGGCATGTCTCAAGCGCCTGATTTGCAATAAGAAATGTTGTTCATATTTGGAACCTGTCAAGTGCGTCAAAATGGTGATCAGTCGCCACATTTTGGTGATTTTAATTTTTTATCCTTATATTTCAATTAGTTAAAACACAACTAAGCGTAGGAAAAATCTTCTTGCTCATTCTAAAAACACCGGCTAGTTTCTATTCCTGTCACCGATGACAGGTTTTTACCAAGCCTGCGCTGAAAACAACTACAACACTTAGAACTGGCACCAGCCGGTCAAGCCTGTGAGGAACTCGACATGTCGCTGTTGATCCGTGGCGCCACCATCATTACCCACGACGAAAGTTACCGCGCCGATGTTTTATGCGCAGACGGTCTGATTCGCGCGATTGGCACGGGCCTGGATATTCCCGCTGGCACCGAAGTACTCGATGGCAGCGGCCAATACTTGATGCCCGGCGGCATCGACCCGCACACCCATATGCAACTGCCCTTCATGGGCACCGTGGCCAGTGAGGATTTTTTCAGCGGCACGGCGGCGGGTCTGGCGGGGGGCACCACCTCAATCATCGACTTTGTGATTCCCAACCCGCAGCAATCCTTGCTCGAAGCCTTTCACCAATGGCGCGGCTGGGCGCAGAAGTCGGCGGCCGACTATGGCTTTCACGTGGCGATCACCTGGTGGAGCGAGCAGGTCCGCGAGGAAATGGCCGAGCTGGTCAGCCATCACGGCGTCAACAGCTTCAAGCATTTCATGGCCTACAAGAACGCGATCATGGCGGCCGACGACACCCTGGTGGCCAGCTTCGAACGCTGCCTGGAGCTGGGCGCGGTGCCCACCGTGCATGCGGAAAACGGCGAGCTGGTGTATCACCTGCAACGCAAGCTGATGGCCCAGGGCATCACCGGGCCGGAAGCGCACCCGCTGTCGCGTCCGTCCCAGGTCGAGGGCGAAGCGGCCAGCCGCGCGATCCGTATCGCCGAGACCATCGGCACGCCGTTGTACCTGGTACACGTCTCGACCAAAGAGGCGCTGGATGAAATCACCTATGCGCGCGGCAAGGGCCAGGCGGTGTACGGCGAAGTGCTCGCCGGGCACTTGCTGCTGGACGACAGCGTCTACCGCCACCCCGACTGGCAGACCGCCGCCGGCTACGTGATGAGCCCGCCGTTCCGCCCGCGCGGGCATCAAGAGGCGCTGTGGCATGGCCTGCAATCCGGCAACCTGCACACCACCGCCACCGACCACTGCTGCTTCTGCGCCGAGCAGAAAGCCGCCGGGCGTGACGATTTCAGCAAGATCCCCAACGGCACCGCCGGTATCGAAGACCGCATGGCGCTGTTGTGGGATGAAGGGGTCAACACCGGGCGCCTGTCGATGCAGGCGTTCGTCGCGCTGACCTCCACCAACACCGCGAAGATCTTCAACCTCTACCCGCGCAAAGGCGCAATCCGCGTCGGTGCCGATGCCGACCTGGTGCTGTGGGACCCCGAGGGCACGCGCACGATTTCCGCCAAGACCCACCACCAGAACGTCGACTTCAACATCTTCGAAGGCAAGACCGTGCGCGGCGTGCCGAGCCACACCATCAGCCAGGGCAAGCTGGTCTGGACCGACGGCGACCTGCGCGCCGAACGCGGTGCCGGGCGGTATGTGGAACGGCCGGCGTATCCGTCAGTGTTCGAGCAGTTGAGCAAGCGGGCTGAGCGTTCCAGGCCGGTTGCTGTGAACCGCTGAGACCGCTATCGGGGGCAAGCCCCCTCCCACAATTGACCGCATGCTTTCAGACACAATGCGATCACTGTGGGAGGGGGCTTGCCCCCGATGAGGCCAACCCAGGCAACAAAAATGCCCGCCAGAGGCAATCCGAAAAAAAAAACCGTGAGGCCCACACCGTGATCCAGACCCTGACCCACCTCCCCCATCCCCATGAAGACGGGGCGACCCTCGCCAGTCATTTCACCGACCTGGCACCGCCCCTCAACGCTCGCCAGGCGCAACTGGAAGCCTCGCGATGCCTGTATTGCTACGACGCGCCGTGCGTGAATGCGTGCCCCAGCGAAATCGACATCCCATCGTTCATCCGCAACCTCCACACCGACAACGTGCAAGGCGCCGCGCAGAAGATTCTCTCGGCCAATATCCTCGGCGGCAGCTGCGCCCGGGTCTGCCCCACCGAGATCCTGTGCCAGCAAGCCTGCGTGCGTAACCACGGCGAAGAATGCGCGCCGGTGCTGATCGGCCTGTTGCAACGCTACGCCATCGACAACGCGCACTTCAGCGAACACCCGTTCCAGCGCGCCGCCACCACCGGCAAGCGCATCGCCGTGGTCGGCGCCGGGCCGGCCGGCCTGGCCTGCGCCCATCGCGCCGCGTTGCACGGCCACGATGTGGTGATCTTCGAAGCCCGGGAAAAAGCCGGCGGCCTGAATGAATACGGGATCGCCAAGTACAAACTGGTGGATGACTTCGCGCAGAAGGAGCTGGAGTTCCTGCTACAGATCGGCGGCATCGAGATCCGTCACGGCCAGCGCCTGGGCGACAACCTGTCGTTGAGCGAACTGCATCAGCACTTCGATGCGGTGTTCCTCGGCCTCGGCCTGGCCGCCAGCAAGCAACTCGGCCTGCCCCATGAAGACGCACCCGGCCTGCTCGCCGCCACCGACTACATCCGCGAACTGCGCCAGGCCGACGACCTCACCCAATTGCCCCTGGCCGACCGCTGCATCGTGCTCGGTGCCGGCAACACCGCCATCGACATGGCCGTGCAAATGGCCCGCCTCGGCGCCCGCGACGTCAACCTGGTGTATCGCCGGGGCCTGGCGGACATGGGCGCCACCAGCCATGAGCAGGACATCGCCAAGGCCAATCAGGTTCGCCTGCTGACCTGGGCCCAGCCGGAGGAAGTGCTGCTGGACGAGCAAGGCCATGTGCGCGGCATGCGTTTCGCCCGCACGCACCTGGACAACGGGCGCCTGCAACCCACCGGCGAAACCTTCGAACTGGCCGCCGATGCGATCTTCAAGGCCATCGGCCAAGGTTTCGACAACGCCGCACTGCACGACCCGCTGGCCCAGCAACTGCAGCGAGTCGGCGAACGCATCTTCGTCGACGAACACCTGCGCACCAGCATCCCCGGCGTGTATGCCGGCGGCGACTGCGTCAGCCTCGGCCAGGACCTCACCGTGCAGGCGGTGCAACACGGCAAGCTGGCGGCAGAAGCCATGCATGCCCAACTCATGCTCAACGTGGAGGCTGCGTAATGGCCGATCTCTCGATTGTCTTCGCCGGTATCAAAGCCCCCAACCCGTTCTGGCTGGCCTCCGCGCCGCCCACCGACAAAGCCTACAACGTGGTCCGCGCCTTTGAAGCGGGCTGGGGCGGCGTGGTCTGGAAAACCCTCGGGGAAGACCCGGCGGCGGTCAACGTGTCGTCGCGTTACTCGGCGCATTACGGCGCCAACCGCGAGGTGTTGGGCATCAACAACATCGAGCTGATCACCGACCGCTCTTTGGAGATCAACCTGCGCGAAATCACCCAGGTCAAAAAGGACTGGCCGGACCGCGCGCTGATCGTGTCGTTGATGGTGCCGTGCGTCGAAGAGTCCTGGAAAAACATCCTGCCGCTGGTAGAAGCCACCGGCTGCGACGGCATCGAGCTGAACTTCGGCTGCCCCCATGGCATGCCCGAGCGCGGCATGGGCGCGGCGGTCGGCCAGGTGCCAGAGTATGTGGAGCAAGTGACGCGCTGGTGCAAGACGTACTGTTCGCTGCCGGTGATCGTCAAGCTCACGCCGAATATCACCGACATCCGGGTGGCGGCGCGTGCGGCGTATCGCGGCGGTGCGGATGCGGTGTCGCTGATCAACACCATCAACTCCATCACCAGCGTGGACCTGGAGCGCATGGTCGCCCTGCCGACGGTCGGCACCCAGAGCACCCACGGCGGTTACTGCGGTTCGGCGGTCAAGCCGATCGCGCTGAACATGGTCGCCGAAATCGCCCGCGACCCGCAGACCCACGGCTTGCCGATCTGCGGCATTGGCGGCATCGGCAACTGGCGCGATGCGGCGGAATTCGTCGCCCTCGGCTGCGGCGCCGTGCAGGTGTGTACGGCGGCGATGCTGCATGGCTTTCGCATCGTCGAAGAAATGAAGGACGGCCTGTCGCGCTGGATGGACAGTCAGGGTTACACCAGCCTGCAGGATTTTTCCGGGCGCGCCGTGGGCAACACTACGGACTGGAAGTACCTGGATATCAACTACCAGGTGATCGCCAAGATCGATCAGGCCGCCTGCATCGGCTGCGGGCGTTGCCACATTGCCTGCGAAGATACGTCGCACCAGGCCATCGCCAGTTTGAAACAGGCGGACGGCACGCATAAGTACGAAGTGATCGATGACGAATGCGTGGGCTGCAACCTGTGCCAGATCACCTGCCCGGTGGCCGATTGCATCGAGATGGTACCGGTGGACACCGGCAAGCCGTTCTTGAACTGGACCCAGGACCCGCGTAATCCCTATCGGGAAGCGGTGTAGTCCAGTAGAGCGCTATCGGGGGCAAGCCCCCTCCCACAGTTGACCGCATTCTTTCAGACAAAATGCAGTTCATTGTGGGAGGGGGCTTGCCCCCGATGGGCCCTCAGCCTCACCACAAGTCTCAAGTCTCAAGTCTCAAGTTTCAAACAGTTGACCGCATTCTTTCAGACAAAATGCAGTCAATGTGGGAGGGGGCTTGCCCCCGATGAGGCCCTCAGCCTCACCACAAGCCTCAAGGCTCAAACAGTTGACCGCATTCTTTCAGACAAAATGCAGTCAATGTGGGAGGGGGCTTGCCCCCGATGAGGCCCTCAGCCTCACCACAAAACTCAAGACTCAAACAGTTGACCGCATTCTTTCAGACAAAATGCAGTCAATGTGGGAGGGGGCTTGCCCCCGATGAGGCCCTCAGCCTCACCACAAAACTCAAGGCTCAAACAGTTGACCGCATTCTTTCAGACAAAATGCAGTCAATGTGGGAGGGGGCTTGCCCCCGATGAGGCCCTCAGCCTCACCACAAGCCTCAAGCCTCAAGCCTCAAGCCTCAAGCCTCAAACAGTTGACCGCATTCTTTCAGACAAATGCAGTCAATGTGGGAGGGGGCTTGCCCCCGATGAGGCCCTCAGCCTCACCACAAGCCTCAAGGCTCAAGGCTCAAGGCTCAAGGCTCAAACAGTTGACCGCATTCTTTCAGACAAAATGCAGTTCATTGTGGGAGGGGGCTTGCCCCCGATGAGGCCCTCAGCCTCACCACAAGCCTCAAGCCTCAAGGCTCCAACCCAATCCCGCGCAAAATCACACTGGTCACCGTCTGAATCGCCCTCTCGAACTGCATATCCGACAACGGCTGGTGATCGTTCAGAATCTTCACCTGATGATCAAAGTCGGCGTAGTGCTGGGTCGAGGCCCAGATCATATACAGCAGGCTCGCCGGCTCGACCGGCAGGATGCGTTTGTCTTCCACCCATTGGCGAATCTTCGCTTCCTTCATCTTGGCCCAGTCGTACAGGCTTTCATCCA
This sequence comes from Pseudomonas sp. K8, assembly GCF_014889455.1. Classification (NCBI taxonomy): domain Bacteria; kingdom Pseudomonadati; phylum Pseudomonadota; class Gammaproteobacteria; order Pseudomonadales; family Pseudomonadaceae; genus Pseudomonas; species Pseudomonas sp. K8. Next base: position 32,546 of record NZ_VJWO01000039.1, on the reverse strand, counting down.
GCGCCTCACCGAGCGTCGGCGCGCCGTGGATGATTTCGTTGGCCCAGACTTTCGACCCATACGGCCGCGTGCGCGAGCGTTGCATCTTGGCGCGGATGTAGCTGCTGAGCACCACTCGCGGGTCATCGAAGGTTTCGAAGCTCAGGGCATCCTGCTTCCACACTTCCAACAGATCGAACAGCACCGCGCTGTACAGCTCGCTCTTGGTGGTGAAGTAGTAATGCAGGTTGGAACGCGGCAATTGCACTTCGGCGGCAATATCGGCCATGGCGGTGCTGCCATAGCCCTTCTCGGCGAAGATTTTTTCCGCCGCCAGCAGGATTTTTTCGACGTTGACCCGACGAATTCCGATCTTGTGCTTGCCCATAAGGGCTCCCTGACAAAGACATAACGGAAAGACTACCACCCGCTCTAGATCGGGGCGACAGGAGGAGCCGAAACTTCGTACACTGCCCGTCCTATCCTTTGATTGGTATTGCTCAATGTTGATCAAGAAAACCCTGACCACCGTCGCTCTGCTGGCCTCGCTGCTGGGCGCTTCGGCGGCGTTTGCCCATGCTCACCTCAAGAGCGCGACGCCTGCGGCAGACAGCAGCGTCGCCGCACCGAACGATGTGCGCCTGACCTTCAGCGAAGGCGTGGAGGCGACCTTTTCCAAGGTTTCCCTGAGCAAGGACGGCACCGAAATCGCAATCAAGGGCCTGGCAACGCCGGATGCCGACAAGAAAACCCTGGTGGTGACGCCCGCCGCGCCTCTGGCAGCCGGCACCTACAAAGTGGTGTGGAACGCGGTCTCGGTCGACACCCACAAGAGCAACGGCGAATACAGCTTCAAGGTCGGCCAATAACCTATGGCGACGCTGCTGGTGCTGTGCCGTTTCCTGCATTTCATCGTCGTCTTGTTGATGTTCGGGGCCTGTGTATTCAGGCCCTGGCTGATGGGCAATGCACCGCAGCCGGCGCTGGACCGGCAAGTGCTGCGAATCAGCCGAGCACTGGCCTGGCTCGGGCTCGGCTCCGGCGTGGCCTGGTTGCTGCTGATCACGGTCAGCATGGCCGGCAGTTGGGACGCCGCACTGCAACCGGCCACTGTGCAATTGGTGCTGGGCAAGACCTTTTTCGGCCAAGTGTGGCTCTGGCATCTGCTGCTCAACGTGCTGCTGTTGATCGCCTTGATCAAACCCTGGTCGGCGTTGCGCCTGCCCTTGATCGGCCTGCTGCTGGCGACCCTGGCCCCGGTCGGTCACGGCGCCATGCTCAACGGGCTCAGCGGCCAGTTGCTGATCCTCAATCAGGTCGTCCACCTGGCATGCGTGGGCGCCTGGCTTGGCGGTCTGCTGCTGTTGGTATTGATCCTGCGCCAACCGCAGCGTCATGGGCTGGAGCCGATTCTGCGGCGTTTCAGCGGCGCGGGTTATGGCCTGGTCGCCGGCTTGCTGGTCACCGGCTTGATCAACGTGCGTGTATTGACCGGGCAACTGTGGCCCACCCCGCTGTTCAACGGTTTCGCCCTGATTCTGCTGATCAAGGTGATGCTGGTGCTGGGCATGTTGGCCCTGGCGCTGCTGAACCGCTTGCGTATCGAGCGCTGCGAACAACGACTGGAGACCTTGAAGGCCAGTGTGACGGCTGAATGGTTACTAGGTATTTCAGCGGTAGCCGCCGTCTCCCTCCTCGGCACGCTGCCCCCGATGGCGATGGCCGGCTGAATCCATAGTCGACACGATCCAACTCCCACACTGAACCACGGCCGCTTTTGCTCAGCGAAGCCTGGTCATCGTATAACTTCTGATTGACAAGCCACAAAAACCCCGCAAATATCACCCTTATGTTGTACGACGACGTATAACAAATAATAAAAACAACAAACCCAAGGGAGCGTCACTGTGCGTCCATCCGCCCGCAATTCCTCCTCGCATCTCGGCCTTATCGGCCTCGGCAGCCTGGCTTTCACCCTGCCCCTCATCGCCCAGGCCGAAGGGTTTGTCGACGACGCCAAGGCCACGCTCAACTTACGCAACGCCTACTTCAACCGCAATTTCACCAACCCGTCCAACCCCCAGGCCAAGGCCCAAGAGTGGACGCAGAACTTCATCCTCGACGCCAAATCCGGCTACACCCAGGGCACCGTGGGCTTCGGGATTGATGTGCTGGGCCTGTACTCGCAAAAGCTCGACGGCGGCAAAGGTACCGCCGGCACCCAGTTGCTGCCGGTTCACGACGACGGTCGCCCCGCTGACAACTTCGGGCGCCTGGGCGTGGCGCTGAAAACCAAGCTGTCGAAGACCGAACTGAAAGTCGGCGAATGGATGCCCGTGCTGCCGATTTTGCGTTCCGACGATGGCCGTTCCCTGCCGCAAACCTTCCAGGGCGGCCAGGTCACCTCCAATGAAATCGCCGGCCTGACCCTCTACGGCGGGCAGTTTCGCGGCAACAGCCCGCGCAACGATGCGAGCATGGAAGACATGTTCATGAACGGCAAAGCCGCCTTCACCTCAGACCGCTTCAACTTCGGCGGCGCCGAATACACCTTCAACGACAAGCGCACCCAGGTCGGCCTGTGGTACGCCGAACTGACCGACATCTACCAACAGCAGTACCTCAACCTGACCCACAGCCAGCCGCTGGGCGACTGGACCCTGGGCGCCAACCTCGGCTTCTTCAACGGCAAGGAAGACGGCAGCGCCCTGGCCGGCGACCTCGACAACAAAACCGCATTCGCCCTGTTCTCGGCCAAATACGGCGCTAACACCTTCTACGTCGGCCTGCAGAAACTCAGCGGCGACAGCGCATGGATGCGGGTCAACGGCACCAGCGGCGGCACCCTGGCCAACGACAGCTACAACGCCAGCTACGACAACGCCAAGGAGAAATCCTGGCAACTGCGCCACGACTTCAACTTCGCGGCGCTCGGCGTTCCGGGCCTGACCCTGATGAACCGCTACATCAGCGGCAGTAACGTCCACACCGGCACGATCACCGATGGCAAGGAATGGGGCCGCGAATCGGAACTGGCCTACACGGTGCAGAGCGGTGTCTTGAAGAACCTCAACGTGCGCTGGCGCAATTCGACCATGCGCCGGGACTTCAGCAATAACGAGTTCGATGAGAACCGGGTCTTCGTCAGCTACCCGATTTCGTTGCTTTAAAGATCTAAAACCCGGGCACATCCATTGTGGGAGGGGGCTTGCTCCCGATGACGGTGTATCAGGCAATGTCTCTGTGACTGACCCACAGCCATCGGGGCAAGCCCCCTCCCACATTGACAAGCGGGGACTCTCTAACAATACTTCGGCATAGTCATACGACAACTTACAACAACAATGGAACACACCATGACCACCACCGCCACGCCTCCCGTTCCATTCAACCGCCTGCTGCTCACTGGTGCCGCCGGCGGCTTGGGCAAAGTGCTGCGCGAACGCCTGCGGCCATATGCCCAGGTGCTGCGCCTGTCGGATATCGTCGACATGGCCCCCGCCGGCGCCAATGAAGAAGTGCAGCCCTGCGACCTGTCCGACAAACACGCGGTACATCACCTGGTCGAAGGCGTCGACGCCATCCTGCATTTCGGTGGCGTATCCGTGGAGCGCTCGTTCGAAGAAGTCCTCGGCGCCAATATCTGCGGGATTTTTCACATCTACGAAGCCGCCCGCCGCCATGGCGTCAAGCGCGTGATTTTCGCCAGCTCCAACCATGTGATCGGCTTCTATCAACAGGGCGAGCACCTCGACGCCCACTCGCCGCGTCGCCCGGACAGTTACTACGGGCTGTCCAAGTCCTACGGCGAAGACATGGCCAGCTTCTACTTCGACCGCTACGGCATCGAGACCGTGAGCATCCGCATCGGCTCGTCGTTCCCCGAGCCGCAGAACCGCCGGATGATGCACACCTGGCTGAGCTTCGATGACCTGACCCAACTGCTCGAACGCGCGCTGTACACGCCGAACGTCGGCCACACCGTGGTCTACGGCATGTCGGCCAACCTCGACACCTGGTGGGACAACCGCTACGCCGCGCACCTGGGCTTCACCCCCAAAGACAGCTCCGAAGTATTCCGCGCCCAGGTCGAGCGCCAGCCGCCGCTGGCCGCCGACGACCCGGCCAAGGTCTACCAGGGCGGTGCGTTCTGCGCCGCCGGGCCGTTCGGTGACTGACGTCACACTAACCCAAGGGAGTGAGTTGCCATGACCGCTGAATTGATTGTCGACGCCCGCAACGCCGTAGGCGAATGCCCGGTGTGGGTGCCCGAAGAAAACGCCCTGTACTGGGTGGATATTCCCAACGGCGGCCTGCAACGCTGGAGCGCCGCCACCGGCCATATCGACGCGTGGAAAGCCCCGCAGATGCTCGCCTGCATTGCCCGCACCGATGCGGGCAACTGGGTCGCCGGGATGGAAAGCGGCTTTTTCCAGCTCACCGCGCACAACGACGGCAGCCTCGACACCACGCCCCTGGCCGAGGTCGCGCACCCGCGCGCGGACATGCGCCTGAACGATGGGCGCTGCGATCGCCAGGGCCGGTTCTGGGCCGGCAGCATGGTGCGGGACATGAGCGCAAATGCGCCCGCAGGCATCCTCTACCGTTACGCGTCGGGCGCGGCGGCGCATGCGCAACTGGACGGCTTTATCACCCTCAATGGCCTGGCCTTCAGCCCCGATGGCCGCACGATGTATGTCTCGGACTCGCACCCGCTGGTGCAACAGATCTGGGCCTTCGACTACGACACCGACACCGGCACACCGTCCAACCGCCGCGTGTTTGTCGACATGCAGCTACACCAAGGCCGCCCCGATGGCGCGGCCGTGGATGTCGACGGCGGCTACTGGATCTGCGCCAACGACGCCGGCCTGATCCACCGCTTCACCCCCGACGGTCGCCTGGACCGCTCCCTGCGCGTGCCGGTGAAAAAACCCAGCATGTGCGCCTTTGGCGGCAGTCGCCTGGACACCCTGTTCGTCACCTCGATCCGTGACGACCAGAGCGAGCAGTCGCTGTCCGGCGGCGTATTCGCCCTCAACCCCGGCACGACAGGACTGCCCGAACCCCGCTTCGCCCTCTAGCTGCATCGCTGTGCCTTGAATACAACAATAACAAGACAGGAGTGACCGCTCATGGACTTCAAACGCACCTTGCTCGCCGCCGCAATCTTCACCCTCAGCAGCGCCGCCCACGCGCTGGAAATCAAATTCGCCGACATCCACCCCGCCGGCTACCCCACCGTCGTGGCCGAAGAGAACATGGGCAAGGCCCTCACCCAAGAAAGCAACGGCGAACTGACCTTCAAGTACTTCCCCGGGGGCGTCCTGGGTTCGGAAAAAGAAGTCGTCGAACAAGCCCAGGTCGGCGCGATCCAGATGACCCGGGTCAGCCTCGGCATCGTCGGCCCGGTGGTGCCGGACGTGAACGTGTTCAACCTGCCATTCGTGTTCCGCGACCAGGCGCATATGCGCAAAGTCATCGACGGCGAGATCGGCGATGAAATCCTCGCCAAGATCACCGACTCCGAATTCGGCCTGGTCGCCCTGGCCTGGATGGACGGCGGCACGCGCAACCTCTACAGCAAAAAACCGGTGCGCAAGATCGAAGACCTCAAGGGCATGAAGATTCGCGTGCAGGGCAACCCGCTGTTCATCGATGCCTTCAACGCCATGGGTGCCAACGGTATCGCCATGGACACCGGCGAGATCTTCAGTGCCTTGCAGACCGGGGTGATCGACGGTGCCGAGAACAACCCACCCACCCTGCTGGAACACAACCACTTTCAGAACGCCAAGTACTACACCCTCACCGAGCACCTGATCCTGCCCGAGCCGATCGTGATGTCGAAAATCACCTGGAACAAGCTCACCCCCGCGCAACAGCTCATGGTGAAAAACGCCGCCAAGGCCGCCCAGGCCGATGAGCGTGTGCTGTGGGATAAAAAATCCGCCAGCAGCGAGGAAAAACTCAAGGCGGCCGGCGTGGAGTTCATCCGCGTCGACAAACAGCCCTTCTACGACGCCACCGCCGCGGTTCGCGCCAAGTACGGCGCGCCTTACGCCGATATCATCGCGCGCATCGACGCCGTTCAATAACCCGCCCTGCCTCTCGCATAAGGCCCGGCGCGGTCGGCATCGACGCGCCCGGTCACGGTGAACGCCATGAAGAATCTAGTGCTGCGCATCAACGACCGCCTCTACATGACCTGCATCTGGGTCGCCGGCCTCTCGGTCCTCGGGGTCGCGCTGATCATCCCCTGGGGCATCTTCGCCCGCTACATCCTCGGCACCGGCTCCAGCTGGCCGGAGCCCACCGCCATCCTGCTGATGCTGGTGTTCACCTTTATCGGCGCCGCCGCCAGCTACCGCGCCGGGGCGCATATGTCGGTGGCGATGGTCACTGACCGCCTGCCTGCGCGCCAACGCCAGGTCGTCGGCATCCTCTCGCAACTGCTGATGGGCACCATCTGCCTGTTCATGACCATTTGGGGCAGCAAGCTGTGCCTGTCCACCTGGAACCAGTTCATGAGCGCCATCCCTACCCTGCGCGTGGGCATCACCTACATGCCGATCCCGATCGGCGGGTTGCTGACCCTGGTCTTCGTGGTGGAAAAACTCGTGCTCGGTGACCAGAGCAACCGACGGGTCGTGCGCTTCGATCTGGTTGAAGAAAGCGAAGGGGCTGCCTGATATGGACGCATTGATTCTGTTGGGCAGCTTTGTCGGCTTGATCCTGATCGGCATGCCAGTGGCCTATGCCCTGGGCCTGTCGGCGTTGATCGGCGCGTGGTGGATCGACATTCCGTACCAGGCCCTGATGATTCAGATCGCTGGCGGGGTGAACAAGTTTTCGCTGATGGCGATTCCGTTCTTCGTGCTGGCCGGCGCGATCATGGCCGAGGGCGGCATGTCGCGGCGACTGGTGGCGTTCGCCGGGGTGCTGGTGGGTTTTGTGCGCGGCGGTTTGTCCCTGGTGAACATCATGGCCTCGACGTTTTTCGGCGCGATCTCCGGCTCCTCGGTGGCCGACACCGCCTCGGTCGGCTCGGTGCTGATCCCGGAAATGGAGCGCCGTGGCTACCCCCGGGAGTTCGCCACGGCGGTGACCATCAGCGGTTCGGTGCAGGCGCTGTTGACCCCGCCCAGCCACAACTCGGTGCTCTACTCCCTGGCGGCGGGCGGTACGGTGTCGATCGCCTCGCTGTTCATGGCCGGCGTGGTCCCGGGCCTGCTGATGAGCGCGTGCCTGATGGTGCTGTGCCTGATCTTCGCGAAGAAGCGCGACTACCCCAAGGGCGAAGTCATCCCGCTCAAGCAAGCGCTGAAAATCTGCGCCGACGCACTGTGGGGCCTGATGGCCATGGTGATTATCCTCGGCGGCATCCTGTCGGGCATCTTCACCGCCACCGAGTCCGCTGCGATCGCGGTGCTGTGGGCATTCTTCGTGACCATGTTCATCTACCGCGACTACAAATGGAACGAGCTGCCCAAGCTGATGCACCGCACGGTACGCACCATTTCCATCGTGATGATCCTGATCGCCTTCGCGGCCAGCTTCGGCTACATCATGACCCTGATGCAGATCCCGGCGAAGATCACCACGCTGTTTCTGACCCTGTCGGACAACCGCTACGTGATCCTGATGTGCATCAACGCCATGCTGCTGTTGCTCGGCACGGTGATGGACATGGCGCCGCTGATTTTGATCCTCACGCCGATCCTGCTGCCGGTGGTGCTCGGCATCGGCGTCGACCCGGTTCACTTCGGCATGATCATGCTGGTCAACCTCGGCATCGGCCTGATCACTCCACCGGTCGGCGCGGTGCTGTTCGTGGGGGCGGCGGTGGGCAAGGTGAGTATCGAGAACACCGTGAAGGCGCTGCTGCCGTTCTATGGCGTGCTGTTTTTGGTGCTGATCGCGGTGACTTACATTCCGGCGTTATCGCTGTGGCTGCCAGGGCTGATGCTGTGATGCTGATTGAACTGGAAGATCACCTGACCCACCTCACCCTCGCCCCGGCCGTCGGCGGCAGCATCGTCAACTGGCGCGTGCGCGCCAGCGGCCAGCCCCTGCTGCGGCCTAGCGATCAAGCGGCGCTGGACACCGGCCTGCCCGGCAAACTGGCCTGCTATCCCCTCGCGCCGTGGTCCAATCGCATTGCCAACGGCGGTTTCGATACGCCGGCCGGCTGGCTGGCACTCACGCCCAACAGCGCGACCGATCCGCTGCCGATTCACGGTTCGGCCTGGCAACAGGCGTGGCGCGTGGTCAGCCAGTCGGCGGATGAAGTGCTGCTTGCGCTGGAATGCGCCACGCCGTTCGCCTATCGCGCCGAGCAGCGGTTTGGGTTGAGCAACGGCGTGTTGAGTATCGGGCTGAGCGTGACGCATCTGGCCGAAGCCGCCGCGTGGCACGGTTTGGGCTTGCATCCTTACTTCCCGCGCCGGGCGGGTACGCGGTTGCAGGCCAAGGCTGGGCAAGTGTGGATGAGTGATGCGTCCAAGCTGCCGACGGCGCTGGCACCCGTACACGCCGATTGGGATTTCCAACAGCTCAAGGGATTGCCCCAAGCGTTGGTCGACAACGGTTTTTGCCAATGGGACGGGCATTGCCGGATCGAACAGCCGGAGCTGGGTTACACCCTGGAATGCCAGGCCACGGGCGCCGATTACTTCCTGCTGTACTGCCCGCCGGGGTTGGGGTTCTTCTGCATCGAGCCGGTGAGCCATCCGGTGAATGCCCATCACTTGCCGGGCAGGCCGGGCCTGAAACTGCTGGAACACAACCAGTCGACCCAACTCAATTTCACCCTGAAATACATTCCAACTGTGGGAGGGGGCTTGCCCCCGATAGCAATATGTCAGCCACTACATGCATGACTGACCCACCGCCATCGGGGGCAAGCCCCCTCCCACATTTTTGACTGGGTTCGGCTTCCAGGATCAGGTCGGCTATAAGGCAGCCTCGCTTTTGCTTTTGCTTTTGCTTTTGCTTTTGCTTTTGATCTTAGGCGCCCCGTAAAACCACGCTGGCCGAACGCAGGCTTGAATCCGTGGGCAACCCGGCAGGACGCCGGGTTAGCCGTCCTGGGCCAGGGATGGCCCATGACGGCGGCCCACGGATTCAAGCGGGAGTGAGGGCATGCCGAGCCTAGGCGAGGCACCGAGTGGTGGGGCAAGAGCCCTTTGGTTACTTTGGGGCTTTTCCAAAGTGACCCGCCGTAAGGGCGGAACCCATAGCAGCCGTGACCGCAACAATGGATATGTACTCAACCCAAAAAGCTGGTCAGCCCAGAGGCCGCCATCGGGGGCAAGCCCCCTCCCACATTGGATCTCCTTTGTATTGGCGACCCCATGTGTATTGGAGACCACACGCCCTATCAGATCCAGCCAAGCCAACTCCAGTACGTCGCCGCAAACACCAACATCAACAAGTAACCCATCAGCGTCACCAACACCCCCACCTTGGCAAACTGCCGCGCCGTGAATGTCCCGGTCCCCAGGCACACCATGTTCTGCGGCGCATTGATCGGCAGGATAAACCCGTAGCTCACCACAAACCCCAACAGCATGGTCATCCCCAACCGGTTGAACTCCCCCGGCAAGGTCTGCAACACCGCAATCAGGATCGGCAACAACGCCGAGGTCAACGCCGTCGCACTGGCAAACCCCAAGTGGATCACGATCAAAAACGCCCCGAGGATGGCAAACACGCCCAGCGGCCCGACCTGGTCCAGCCCGGTGTGCGCCACCACTTGCGAACCCAGCCACTGCCCGGCCTGGGTGGTCAGCAACGCCGTGCCGAGGCTGATGCCGACGCCGAACACAATCACCGTGCCCCACGGAATCCGCGACTGCACATCCTTCCAGGTCATCACGCCGATCCCCGGCAACAGCAGGAACACCAGCCCGGCGTAGGTGGTCGAGGTGGTGTCGAAATTGTGCAGGCGCCCTTCGGTAGCCCACGCCAACAGCAACAGCACCGACACGGCAAGCAGGCGTTTTTGCGGGCCGGTCATCGGGCCGATGTCCACCAGCGACTGGGCCACGGCTTCTTTGCCGCCGGGGATGCTGTCGCTTTCCGGCGGCAGCAGTTTGATCACCAGGAACAGCAACACCGCCGACATGATCAGCGCCCATGGCGCGCCGGCAATCAACCAGTCGATCCACGACACGCGCTGGCCGAGCATCTTGTCCATGAACCCAACGGTCAGCAGGTTCTGCGCGGCGGCGGTCTGGATGCCGACGTTCCAGATGCTAGTGCCCTGGGCCACCACGATCATCAGGCCGGCGGCGATGTTGGAGCGTTTATCGACGCCAAACGCCGCCACCACGCCCATCATGATCGGCACCACGCAGGCACTGCGCGCGGTGGCGCTGGGTACGACGAGGCTCAGGAGGATAGTCACCGCGATCGCCCCCAGCAGAATGCCGCGGGTGCTGGTGCCGACCCGGGTCAGCGTGACCAGGGCGATGCGCCGATCCAGGCCGGTGTGGGTCATGGCGGCGGCGATGAACAACGCCCCCGCCACCAGCGCCAGCGCCGGGTTGGAGAAGCCGGTCAGCGCCATGCCGATGGCCGGGCTGGAGCCGATCAGGTGCGCGGGGTCTTGCAGCGACGGCGCGGTGCCGAGCAAGAACGCCATGAGCGAGGTGATCATGATCGCGCTGGCCTCATAGGACACTGCCTCGCTGATCCACACCACCACCGCAAACGCGAGGATCGCCAGCATGCGATGCCCGGCCACCGGCAAATCCGCGGGCAGCGGTAACAGCAGCACCCCGACCATCACCAGTACAGCGACGACCAGGCCCAAGGGCAACTTGAATGATGCAGCGGTTGTTGCGGGGGCGCTCATGGGGGAGTCTCCGTCGGCGTCAAATCAGGCTGGGAGCATGGCGCAAAATGCCGCACGCGGTGTTGACAGGTATCAAACCTCTAGGCCAATAACTGACTCAACACCGCCCGCAACTTCCCGGGCTTGACCGGTTTGTTCAACAACGGTGCGTCCAGCCGCCGCAGGATGCGCCGGCACTGGTCGGTGCGGTCGGCGCTGATGATCACGGCGGGAATCGTCTGGGCAAAATGCTCGCGCAGGTACTTGACCACCTCACAGCCCACCACGCCGTGGTCCAGGTGATAGTCCGCCAGGATCAGTTCCGGCGCCCTGCCCTGCAACGCCAGCAACGCGCCGGCCTGGTCGGTGGCCGTGACCACCTCGCAGCCCCACTGCCCGAGCAGCGCGCTCATGCTTTCGAGGATGCTGACTTCGTTGTCCAGCACCAGCAAACGCCGCCCCGGCAGCGGGTTGCCGGTGGTCGGTTGCGTGGGCAGTTGGCTGATGGCCAACGGCATTTCTTCGCTGATCGGCACTTCGAGGCTGAACATCGACCCGCGTCCCGGCCACGAGCGCACCGCCACCGGGTAACCGAGGATCTCAGCGATCCGCTCGACAATCGCCAGCCCCAGGCCCACGCCCTTGCGGTCCGAGGCGCGGCCGACGTCCAATTGGTTGAATTCGAGGAAGATCGCGTCGAGCCGGTCGGCCGGGATGCCGCGCCCGGTGTCCCACACTTCCAGGCGCAGGTGATCGCCGCGACGACGGGCGCCGAGCAGGATGCAGCCGTCGTCGGTGTAGCGGCAGGCGTTGCTGAGGAAATTACGCAAAATCCGCGTCACCAGGCGCAGGTCGGTCCGGATCGCGTAATGGCCGGTGTGTGCGCGTAGATTCAGTCCGGCGGCCAGGGCGACGGACTGGAATTCGGAGACCAGCGGCGCAAACAACTCATCCAGGCGATACAGCGCCACGTCCGGCTTGACCGCTGCCTGGTCGAGCCGCGAGATATCGAGCAAGTCGGTGAGCAAATCCTCGGCACCTTCCAGGGCCTGGTGCGTGCGCTCCACCAGCACCTGTTCGACGCTCGGCAACGACCGTTCGCGCAGGGTGGCGATCAGCAGCCGTGCGGCGTTGAGCGGCTGCAACAGGTCATGGCTGGCGGCGGCGAGGTACTTGTCCTTGCTGCGGTTGGCGGCCTCGGCGGCGTCGCGGGCGTCGCGCAGCTCCTGTTCGACCTGTTCGCGCTGGGCGACCTGCTGTTGCAGGTTGCGGTTGGCTTCGAGCAGTTCATCGGTGCGCGCCGCCACCCGCTGCTCCAGCTCATCGTTGAGGCGGATGTAGCGGTTGCGCTCGGCCTCCAGCTCATCGAGGCGGGCCGTGAGTTCCGGGTAGTGGCTCTTGCGCGCAGACTGGTCGCCCAACCCCAGCAGCCCGGCCAGGGCGCGCTGCTGGTCGTCAGAGAGCTTCGCCATAGACGACCTCGACGTCACGCTGGCTCGATTCGCGGGGGTTGGTGAGGATGCACGGGTCGTGCATGGCATGCTGGGACAGGAACGGAATGTCCGCCACCCGCACGCCGTGCAGGCCGAGGGTTTCGTGGAAGCCGATGGCACGCTTCAGCGCGATCAGATGCTCGACCAGCCGCCCGCAGATCTGCGGATGAGTCAGGCCGCGGCAGTCGATGCCGAACGTCTCGGCAATCACCTTGAAGCGCTCCGGCGCCGAGTTGTAGTTGAACGCCACCACATGCTCCACCAGCACCGCGTTGCACAGGCCGTGAGGCAGGTCGAGGAAGCCGCCGAGGCTGTGGGACATGGCATGCACCGCGCCGAGGATCGCATTGGAGAACGCCAGCCCCGCCTGCATGCTGCCGAGCATGATCTTCTCGCGCAGGGCGATGTCCGCCGGGTTGGCGATCATCTGCACCAGGTTGCCGTTGATCAGGCGCATGGCTTCCAGCGCGTGGGGGTCGGTCAGCGGGCCGTGGCCGGTGGAGACGAACGCCTCGATCGCATGCACCAGCGCATCGATGCCGGTGCAGGCGGACAGGAACGGGTCCATGCTCGCCGTGGTTTCCGGGTCGATCAGCGACACGTCCGGCACCACCGCCTTGCTGACGATGGAGAACTTCATGCGCTCCTGCTGGTTGGAAATGATCACGAACTGCGAGACATCCGCCGAAGTGCCGGCGGTGGTGGGGATCAGGATCAGCGGGGGGCTGGGCACGCGAATGGTGTCCACGCCTTCGAATTCGAGGATGTTGCGCCCATGGGCGACCACGATGCCGATGGCCTTGCCGCAGTCCATCGGGCTACCGCCGCCGATGGCCACGATCACGTCGCAATGGTTGTCGCGGTACACTTCGGCACCGAGCATGACTTCTTCGACGCGGGGGTTGGGCGAGACGCCGCTGTACAGGCAGTAATCGATGCCGATGGCCTGCAGGCTGGCTTCCACGTCGGCGACCCAGCCGGCGGCGATCACACCGGGGTCGCTGACCACCAGCACTTTGCGCGCACCAAAGGTCTTGGCGTAATTACCGACGTTGTGCCGGCAGCCGGCACCAAAGATGATTTCAGGCGAAACGAACTTACGCAGAAGGCTGAGATTTGGGCTCATTGGAAAGCCTGTTTTTATTATTTTTGAGAGATGCGCTCCACACTAACCCATCCGCGCGCGAATGCAATCAGACCAAAGAGTCATTCCCCAAACGACCCCGGCCAGCGCGAGGCTGGCCGGGGGTGAATCAGCGGCTGGCGAAGTACATGGTCACTTCAAAGCCGATACGCAGGTCGGTAAACGCGGGTTTAGTCCACATGGGGCGATCCTCTTGTTGTGCCGGAAGATTCCGGTAATGGCATTAATGCATGGGGGGATGGGGGTGCGAATGCTACTTTCGAACGAGCCTGAAGCATGCCTTGGTAGCAGATGTACACCGATCAAAAATGTGGGAGGGGGCTTGCCCCCTCCCACAGTTGGTTGCATGTCAAGTCGGGGTTAGAAGAAGCCCAGGGGGTTAGTCTGCAGGTAGTGATCCAACAGGCAAAGCCCGCTTACTGTGCCGGAACGGGTGTACGCCGATCAAAATGTGGGAGGGGGCTTGCCCCCGATGGCGGCTTGTCAGCCAAGACATGCATGACTGACCCACCGCTATCGGGGGCAAGCCCCCTCCCACAGTTGGTTGTATTTCAAGTCGGGGTTAGAAGAAGCCCGGGGGGTTGGTCTGCGGGTAGTGATCCAACAGGCAAAGCCCTCTTGTTGTGCCAGAACGGGTGTACGCCGATCAAAATCTGGGAGGGGGCAAGCCCCCTCCCACATTGGGTTGTATTTCAAGTCGGGGTTAGAAGAGGCCCAGGGGGTTGGTCTGCAGGTAGTGGTCCAACAGGCAAAGCCCTCTTGTTGTGCCGGAACGGGTGTACGCCGATCAAAATGTGGGAGGGGGCTTGCCCCCGATGGCAGTGTGTCAGCCAATACATACCTGACTGAGCCATCGCTATCGGGGGCAAGCCCCCTCCCACATTGGGTTGTATTTCAAATCGGGGTTAGAAGAAGCCCAGGGGGTTGGTCTGTGGGTAGTGATCCAACAGGCAAAGCCCTCTTGCTGTGCCGGAACGGGTGTACGCCGATCAAAATGTGGGAGGGGGCTTGCCCCCTCCCACATTGGGTTGTATTTCAAGTCGGGGTTAGAAGAGGCCCAGGGGGTTGGTCTGCGGGTAGTGATCCAACAGGCAAAGCCCTCTTGTTGTGCCGGAACGGGTGTACGCCGATCAAAATGTGGGAGGGGGCTTGCCCCCGATGGCGGCTTGTCAGCCAAGACATGCCTGACTGATCCACCGCTATCGGGGGCAAGCCCCCTCCCACATTGGGTTGCATTTCAAGTCGGGGTTAGAAGAAGCCCAGGGGGTTGATGTCGTAGCTCACCAGCAGGTTCTTGGTCTGTTGGTAGTGATCCAACATCATCTTGTGGTTCTCACGCCCCACGCCGGACTTTTTGTAGCCGCCAAACGCGGCGTGCGCCGGGTACAGGTGGTAGCAGTTGGTCCACACGCGGCCGGCCTTGATCGCCCGGCCCATGCGGTAGGCGCGGTTGATGTCGCGGGTCCACAGGCCGGCACCCAGGCCGAACTCGCTGTCGTTGGCAATGGCCAGGGCTTCGGCTTCGTCCTTGAAGGTGGTGATACCCACCACCGGGCCGAAGATTTCTTCCTGGAACACGCGCATTTTGTTATGGCCCTTGAGCAGGGTCGGCTGGATGTAGTAACCGCTGGACAGGTCACCCTCCAAACGCTCGGCCGCGCCGCCGGTGAGCAGTTCGGCGCCCTCTTCCTGGGCGATTTTGAGGTAGGACAGGATCTTGTCGTATTGCTGCTCGGACGCCTGGGCGCCGACCATGGTTTCGGTGTCCAGCGGGTTGCCACGCTTGATCTTGACGATCTTTTTCATCACCACTTTCATGAAGTCGTCGTAGATCGACTCCTGCACCAGCGCCCGCGACGGGCAGGTACACACTTCGCCCTGGTTGAAGAACGCCAGCACCAGGCCTTCGGCGGCTTTCTCGATGAACTGCGGCTCTGCATTCATGATGTCTTCGAAGAAGATGTTCGGCGACTTGCCGCCCAGCTCCACGGTCGACGGAATGATGTTCTCGGCCGCGCAATGCATGATGTGCGCGCCGATTGGGGTAGAGCCGGTAAAGGCGATCTTGGCGATGCGCTTGCTGGTGGCCAGCGCTTCGCCGGCTTCACGGCCAAAGCCCTGGACCATATTCAGCACGCCCGCGGGCAGCAGGTCGTTGATCAGTTCGGCAAACACCATGATCGACAGCGGCGTCTGCTCGGCCGGCTTGAGCACGATGCAGTTGCCGGCGGCCAGGGCCGGGGCGAGTTTCCAGGCGGCCATCAGCAGTGGGAAGTTCCACGGAATGATCTGCCCGACCACGCCCAGCGGCTCGTGGAAGTGGTAGGCGGCGGTGTGTTCGTTGATCTCGGCGGCGCCGCCTTCCTGGGCGCGGATGCAGCCGGCGAAGCAACGGAAGTGGTCGGCGGCCAGCGGCACGTCGGCGTTGAGGGTTTCACGCACGGCTTTGCCGTTGTCCCAGCTTTCGGTGACGGCCAGCACTTCGAGGTTCTGTTCGATGCGGTCGGCGATTTTCAGCAGCACCAGGGCGCGATCCTGGGCCGAGGTCTTGCCCCAGGCGTCAGCGGCGGCGTGGGCCGCGTCGAGGGCCTTGTCGATGTCGGCGGCGTTGGAACGCGGGAACTCGGCGATCACTTCACCGGTCACCGGCGAGGTGTTGGTGAAGTATTCACCGCTGATCGGCGCAACGAATTCGCCGCCGATGAAGTTGCCGTAGCGTGACTTGAAGCTGACGATGGCGCCAGGGGTGCCAGGTTGTGCGTAGATCATGTTAAAGCCTCTGTCTGGGTCCGGGCCTGTCGGTCAACAGGCGATGACCCGATAGTAAAGAGCCCCCGCTGCCGGGCGAATGCGCCGTTGGCAGGAGGGCTCTTGTCATTTGGTCGTAGATTCAGTGTTTGGCGACCAGTTCTTTAGGCAATTTGAAGGTCCAGAGCATGCCGCCCTGGTTGAAGTCCTTGATGCGCTTGGCCACTTCACCGCCCCACAACGGCACCGCGCCGCCCCAGCCGGAGAGCACCGAGACGTACTGCTCGCCGTCCATTTCCCAGGTCACAGGCGAGCCGAGCACGCCGGAGCCGGTCTGGAATTCCCAGACCTTCTCGCCGGTCTTGGCGTTGAACGCCTGCAGGAAGCCTTCCGGCGTACCGGTGAACACCAGGTTGCCCTTGGTGGTCAGGACCCCGCCCCACAGCGGCGCGAAGTTCTTGTGGCGCCAGACTTCCTTGCCGGTTTTCGGGTCGATGGCGCGCAGCACGCCGATGTAGTCTTCGTTCAGCGGCTTGATGGTGAAGCCCGCACCGAGGAACGCCGCACCTTTTTTGTAGGTGATGCCTTCGTTCCACATGTCCATGCCCCATTCGTTGGACGGCACGTAGAACAACCCGGTGTCGCGGTTATAGGCCATCGGCATCCAGTTTTTCGCGCCGAGGAACGCCGGTGCGACGAACACCGAAGTGCCCTTGGCTTCGTTGCCTGGCGCGCCGGGGCGGCTGGCTTCGTTGTAGATCGGCCGACCGTCTTTATCCAGGCCGGTGGCCCAGGTGATCTTGTCGACGAACGGGAAGCCGCGGATGAACTTGCCGTTGGTGCGGTCGAGCACGTAGAAGAAACCGTTACGGTCGGCGGTGGCCGCCGCTTTGATCTCTTTGCCGCCTTCGGTGTAGTTGAAGGAGACCAGCTCGTTCACGCCGTCGTAGTCCCAGCCGTCATGGGGCGTGGTCTGGAAGTGCCACTTGATGGTGCCGTCATCCGGGTTCAGCGCCAGACGCGAGGACGAGTAGAGGTTGTCGCCAGGGCGCAAGTGCGAGTTCCACGGTGCCGGGTTGCCGGTGCCGAACAGCAGCAAGTTGGTTTCCGGGTCGTAGTAGCCGCCCAGCCACGGTGCCGCGCCGCCGGTTTTCCACAAGTCGCCAGGCCAGGTCTTGCCCGCCTCGCCGCCGGAAATGCCGTTTTCCACGGCCTTGCCGTCCTTGTAGACGTAGCCCATGTGACCTTCGACAGTCGGACGGGTCCACAGCAGGTCACCGTTTTTCGGGTCGTAGGCTTCGATCTTGCCCACCACGCCGAATTCGCCGCCGGCCACGCCGGTAATCAGCTTGCCGTTGATCACCAGGGGCGCGGCGCTGATCGAGTAGCCTTCCTTGTGGTCGGCGACTTTCTTGCTCCACACCACTTTGCCGGTGTCTTTGTTCAGGGCCACCAGCTTGGCATCGAGGGTGCCGAAGAACACCAGGTCGCCGTACAGCGCCACGCCGCGGTTGATCACGTCACAGCACGGGCGGATGTCATCGGGCAGACGCGCATCGTACTGCCAGAGCTTCTTGCCGGTGCGTGCATCCACCGCGAACACCCGCGAGTAGGACCCGGTGAGGTACATCACCCCGTCCTTGATCATCGGCTGTGCCTGCTGGCCGCGCTGTTTCTCGCCGCCAAAGGAGAACGCCCAGACCGGGCGCAGGTCCTTGACGTTGTCCACATTCAGGGTATCGAGCGGGCTATAGCGCTGGCCTTGGACGCCCAGACCGTTGGTGACGATCTGCCCCGGGTTTTTCGGGTCCTGGAGAATCTCCTGATCGGTCACGGCCGCCATGGCCTGGCCGGATAACAGAATGGCACCGAGCAACACACTCAAGGCGAAGGGTTGGCGGCGTGCGGGTTGGGTCATGACGGCTACCTCTGCGGTTTTTTTGTTATACCCGGGAAATTTTCCCGGTCTGGTACAGATTCTTGGGCGCAGGGGCGGTTGTCACAATTGACCGCAGTATCGAGATTGCTAGTTCCTTAGTAGCGGGTCCGGTCCGTCAGCGCGCCGAATCCACACGCTGCATCTGCTCGCGCTCGTAACGCGGGTACAGGTGGCTGACACTACGGATCAGTTCATAGCGGCTCAGGTTGATCGCGGCGAAGCGCTCGGGGATGGGGCTGCGGATCATCTCGGCCATGTCGCTGCCGTGGGCGGCGCCGTCGCGCAGCAGTTGGTCGAGCCAGGTCAGGTAGTCGCGCATCTGCGCGAACGGCTGTGCATCGTTGGCCACCGGGCCATGGCCGGGCACGACCAGGGTCCAGGGCAAGGCCTGTAGGGTGTCGATGTCCGCCAGCCACGCCGCCAGCCCGGGGCTGTTGGGGGTGGTGAGGGCGCGTTGGTAGAACACCAGGTCGCCGGCAAACAGCACGCCGGTAGTCTGGTCGAGGATGGCCAGGTCGGCGTCGGTGTGGCCGGTCAGCGCGAGCAGGCGCAGGTCGTGGCGGCCAAAGCTGAGCACACCGGGTTCGAGCACTTGCGTGGGCAATTGCACTTCGGTGCCGCGCATCCAGTCGCCGACCATGCGGTAGAGGTTCTCCGCCATGCCGTCGCCCTGCTCATGCAGCAGGCGCGTGGTGCCGGCCAGGGCGCCGATGGGCACGTCCTTGAAGGCCTGGTTGCCCAGCGCATGGTCGGGGTGGTGGTGGGTCAGCAGCACCTGGATCACCGGTTTGTCGGTGACGCTGGCGATCGCCCGGCGCAGGGCTTCGCCGTAGCGCCGCGACGGCCCGGTGTCGATCACCACCACGCCGGTCTCGGTGACGATGAACGCGGTATTGACGATATTGCCGCCGTTGTCCTTGGCGAAATTGTCGGTGCTGCCTTCCAGCAGCCAGGTGTCGTCGGCGATCAGTCGTGGCTTGAGGGCGTAGTCGAGGTCGGCCACGGCGGGCAGGCTCAAGCTCAGGCACAACAATAGAATCCAGCGCATGCCGCGCTCCTTCTGGTCAGGGAATGGCTGCGTCGAATTCATTGCCGCTGTTGTCGCGCAGCACCAGGCGCGTCGGCCCGGGTGCGTCGATGTCAAAAGCCAGGTTGGGGTTTTCGCTGACCGCCGGGAACAGCACCAGCTCGGCCAGCACCTGGCCGTCCTGGCCACGCAGTTGCGCGTGGTTGAGATAGAACTCGGGGATGCCGCTGACCATGCCGTTATCCATCGGGTGCGCCACCTGTACGCGCACCCGGCTGAATTCGCCGCGTGGGTAACGCCCGCCGAGGACTTCGCCGATATGCTCTTCCCAACCCGGCTGGGTGCGGACCACGCTGGGCGCGGTGCAACCGCCGCCGGCCGCGTCGATCAGGGTCGAGCCGACGTGCCACAGCCCGTCATCGGTGAGCACCGCCGCACGCAGGGGCGTGGCCTGTTCGATGCGGATACGGATCGACAGCCAGGGCAGCACCCCGGCCTTGGGCTGAAAATCGACAATCCTGGGCAACGGGTTGAGTTCGGCCCAGGCGAGGATCTTTACCACGTGCCCCTTGAACGCCCGCGCGTCGATTTCCAGGGGCACCTGGCGCGCATCTTCGGCGAACGGCGGCGCCAGCAGCTTGACCCGCTCATCGAACACGAACGGCGCATCGGCCAGCAACTGCTTGTGGTAGAACGCCCACATCACCGACGGCACCGGGTCCGTGCCCGGTTCGACCGCCGCGGCGTGGGCCGCCAACGGTAACCAGCAGGCCAACATGCAGTTCAGTCGCCAGTTCATCGCCTGCTCCTATTGGTACATTTCGGGCACTTCGTACTGCAGGCCGTAATGGCTGTAGATGGTTTGCAGCGAACCGTCGCGGATCAGGCCTTCCAGCGCCTCTTCCACCGCATAGGCCAACTGGCGATTGCTTTCGTGTACCGCCATGCCGATCTCCCAGCGCTGCCGGCCCATGCTCGGGTAAGCGTTTTGCGCCAGGGCCAGTTGCGGATCGCGTGCCTGATGCACCTGCCAGTCGATCTCGCCGCGCATCGCCATCACCGCGTCGACTTCACCGGCCTTCATCGCCGCGAACGCCTGGGGTACACCGGGGTAGTGATGGGTCTGGCGGGCGAGCATGCCGTTGAACACCGAGGTCAGGTAGAACGACGGCACGCTGTCGACTTCGACGCCGATCGGGTGCTCCTCGAACACCGCCACGCTGGCGACCTTGTCCAGGCGGCGGCGGTCGTAGGCCACCTGCCATTGTTCGTTCTGGTACGGCCCGAACATCACCACATGACCGTTTTCCAGTTCGCCCTGATCGTTACGCCTTTGCGCGTAGTCGTGGTCGTAGGGTGCGCGCATCATCAGGTCGGCCAGTTGCTGGTTATGCAACTGGCTGCCGCGCCAGATGTAGTCGCGCAGGTCGTCGTCGAGTTTTTCTCCGGCCGGCGCCCAGATCAATTTGAGCTGCACCCCCAGCGCCTTGGCCAGGGCCTCGGCCAGCTCCACGTCGACCCCGCGCGGGGTGGCACCGTCTTCGAAACTGTAGGGGGCAAAGTCCTTGTACACCGCCACTTTCAACTCACCGGCGGCGATCATCTGGTCATAGCTGCGCACCTGCGCCTGTGCCGTCTGGCAACACAGCAGGGCCAGGCCGAGCACATAAGCGAACAGGCGCATGGCTTACTCCTCGACGTGAACGCTGTCCAGGTAGGTGCGTACCGCCCACAAGGCTTCCTGGCTCAGGTAATCGGCCATTTTCGGCATATATACCCGGCCGTCGCGCACCGCGCCGTGACGCACGCGCTGCACAAACCACTCATCACCGGCCTCGCCCACATCCAGCATGCGCAAGTCGGGGGCGATGCCGCCGGACTTGGCTTCCAGGCCGTGGCAGGCGGCGCAGTTCTGATTGTAGGCGGACGAACCGATTTCCAGGGCTCGGTCGTGTTCAGGCGACGTGCGGTAAGGGTTCACTGCCGCCCAGCCGTCCTCGTCGACCGGCACGCCGGCGTCCTTGATCGAGGTCAGGCCCTTGGTTTCCACTGCTTGCGGGACCACGTTGCCGTGGGCCCAGGCCGAGCCTGCACCGATCACACCGGCCAACAGCCCGGCGACGAGCAAGGCATTGCGTTTTGTTGTCATTATTTTTGCCCTCAGGATTGCACGCAAAACCTCATTGCAGAGGTTATGGCAACCATCTTAGAAACCCTGGGGCATAGGCCGTATGCTGCTTTGGTGGCCGGCTTGTCCTCCCTTGGTAGTAGGGCTTGTGGGGCACGCCTAAAACAGCGGCGCTTCGGGAAGTCTTCCCGGCAACAGCGGGACTTTTTCCGTATCCGCGCAGCGCCCTGGCGCTCCACCCTGTGCAGGCCAAAACCTCCACTGGGAACTGCAACCATGATAATAAGATCGCTACCCGCCCGTTCGCCGCTGAGCCTTGCCGTGCAGGCTTTCCTGCTGGTCGGCAGCCTGTCCTTGAGTGCGGCCAGCTTCGCCGCCGCCGACCCTGCCGCGCCGTCCACCGCAAAGGCGACGCGCAACGTCACCTGGGAAGACATCGCCAACGACCACCTGAGCACCAAGGACGTGCTGCAATACGGCATGGGCACCAACGCCCAGCGCTGGAGCCCGCTGGCCCAGGTCAACGACAAGAACGTGTTCAAGCTCACCCCGGCCTGGTCGTACTCGTTCGGCGATGAGAAGCAGCGCGGCCAGGAATCCCAGGCCATCGTCAGCGACGGCGTGGTCTACGTCACCGGCTCCTACTCCCGCGTGTTCGCCCTCGACGCGAAGACCGGCAAACGCCTGTGGACCTACAACCACCGCCTGCCCGAAAACATCCGCCCGTGCTGTGACGTGGTCAACCGCGGCGCGGCGATCTTCGGCGACAAGATCTACTTCGGCACCCTCGACGCGCGCCTGATCGCCCTCGACAAGAACACCGGCAAAGTGGTGTGGAACAAGAAGTTCGGCGACCACGCCGCCGGTTACACCATGACCGGCGCCCCGGTGCTGATCAAAGACAAGGTCAGCGGCAAGGTGCTGCTGATCCATGGCAGTTCCGGCGATGAGTTCGGCGTGGTCGGCCAGCTGTATGCGCGCGACCCGGACACCGGCGAAGAAGTGTGGATGCGCCCGTTCGTCGAAGGCCACATGGGCCGCCTGAACGGCAAGGACAGCACCCCGACCGGCGACGTCAAAGCGCCGTCGTGGCCGGATGACCCGACCACCGAAACCGGCAAGGTCGAGGCCTGGAGCCACGGCGGCGGAGCACCTTGGCAGAGCGCGAGTTTCGATGCCGAGACCAACACCATCATCGTCGGCGCCGGCAACCCCGGCCCATGGAACACTTGGGCGCGCACGTCCAAGGACGGCAACCCGCACGACTTCGACAGCCTCTACACCTCGGGCCAGGTCGGTGTCGACCCGAGCACCGGCGAAGTGAAATGGTTCTACCAGCACACCCCGAACGATGCCTGGGACTTCTCCGGCAACAACGAGCTGGTGCTGTTCGACTACAAGGACAAGGACGGCAAAGTGGTCAAGGCCACCGGTCACGCCGACCGCAACGGGTTCTTCTACGTGGTCGACCGCAACAACGGCAAGCTGCAGAACGCCTTCCCGTTCGTCGACAACATCACCTGGGCCAGCCATATCGACCTGAAGACCGGTCGTCCGGTGGAAAACCCGGGCCAGCGTCCGGCCAAACCGCTGCCCGGTGAAACCAAGGGCAAGCCGGTGGAAGTCTCGCCACCGTTCCTCGGCGGCAAGAACTGGAACCCCATGGCCTACAGCCAGGACACCGGCCTGTTCTACATCCCGGGCAACCAATGGAAAGAGGAATACTGGACCGAAGAGGTCAACTACAAGAAGGGCTCGGCGTACCTGGGCATGGGTTTCCGCATCAAGCGCATGTATGACGACCACGTCGGTACGCTGCGGGCGATGAACCCGACCACCGGCAAGGTGGTGTGGGAGCACAAGGAAGCCCTGCCACTGTGGGCCGGCGTACTGGCGACCAAGGGCAACCTGGTGTTCACCGGCACCGGCGACGGTTTCTTCAAGGCCTTCGACGCGAAAACAGGCAAGGAGCTGTGGAAGTTCCAGACCGGCAGCGGCATCGTCTCACCGCCGATCACCTGGGAACAGGATGGCGAGCAGTACATCGGCGTCACCGTCGGCTATGGCGGCGCGGTGCCGTTGTGGGGCGGCGACATGGCCGAGCTGACCAAGCCGGTGGCACAGGGTGGGTCGTTCTGGGTGTTCAAGATCCCGAGCTGGGATAACAAGACCGCCCAAAAATAACCCGTCCCCAGCCCCGTCGTAGCAGCTGGCGCTCGACAGCTGCTACGTCACGGGGTTGTTTCGTCTGGAGGTTCCAAGATGAACTATCTGCCCTTGTTACTCCTGCTCGCCCTGCCCCTGGCCCACGCCGATGACGGCGACGACACCCCGCTGGTCATCAACGGCTGCACCCTCGCCGAACACAGCCAATGCCCCGGCGCCAACCTCAGGGGCGCCAACCTGAGCAACCAGGACCTCAGCAAAATGAACCTGGCCGGCGCCGACCTGCGCGATGCGGACTTGCGCCACGCCAACCTCGACCTGGCCAACCTGGAAAAAGCCCAGTTGCAGGGCGCCAACCTGACCCGCGCCAGCCTGCAACAAAGCAACCTGCGCCTGGCCGATTTCACCGGCGCCACGCTGATGGCGATCCAGGGTTGGGGCCTGTTCGCCCAGGGAGCGCAGTTTGAAAACGCCAACCTGAGCGCGGCCTACCTGCAATTCGCGCGGCTGTCCGGGGCAAAAATGCGCAAGGCCAACCTGCGCGCCGCCGACCTGGAAATGACCTGGCTGAGCAAGGCCGACCTGCGAGGGGCGGATCTGAGCGATGCGAATCTGCAAGAGGCCAAGTTCGGTGAGAGCAACCTGGAACAGGCCACCCTCACGGGCAGTCGCCAGCACTACGCGAACTTCCAGGATGCCAACATGGAAGGCTGCAAGGACTGCCCCACCACCTGGAATCGTTAGCACACCGCCATTTGAATGTAGGAGCGAGCTTGCTCGCGAAAAACCGGAGACCGCCGCGGGGAATCTGGTTTTCCGCGTTATCGTTGACGGTTTTCGCGAGCAAGCTCGCTCCTACAGTGGGGTCTAGGTGCCCCGCTAGGCATGGGCACTGACCGGTAACTTTTGTAGGCGCGAGCTTGCTCGCGAAAAACCCGGGACCGCTGCGGGGGGTCTGGTTTTTCGCGTTATCGTTGACGGTCTTCGCGAGCAAGCTCGCTCCTACAGTGGGGTCTAGGTGCCCCGCTAGGCATGGGCACTGACCGGTAACTTTTGTAGGAGCGAGCTTGCTCGCGAAAAACCCGAGAGCGCCGCGGGGGGTCTGGTTTTCCGCGTTATCGTTGACGGTCTTCGCGAGCAAGCTCGCTCCTACAGTGGGGTCTAGGTGCCGCGCTAGGCATGGGCACGGACCGGTAACTTTTGTAGGAGCGAGCTTGCTCGCGAAAAACCCGAGAGCGCCGCGGGGGGTCTGGTTTTTCGCGTTATCGTTGACGGTTTTCGCGAGCAAGCTCGCTCCTACAGTGGGGTCTAGGTGCCCGCGCTAGGCATGGGCACTGACCGGTAACTTTTGTAGGAGCGAGCTTGCTCGCGAAAAGCCCGAGACCGCCGCGGGGAATCAGGTTTTTCGCGTTATCGTTGACGGTTTTCGCGAGCAAGCTCGCTCCTACAGGGGGGTCTAGGTGCCGCGCTAGGCATGGGCACTGACCGGTAACTTTTGTAGGAGCGAGCTTGCTCGCGAAAAACCCGAGAGCGCCGCGGGGAGTCTGGTTTTTCGCGTTATCGTTGACGGTCTTCGCGAGCAAGCTCGCCCCTACAGTGGGGTCTAGGTGCCCCGCTAGACATGGGCACTGACCGGTAACTTTTGTAGGAGCGAGCTTGCTCGCGAAAAACCCGAGAGCGCCGCGGGGGGTCTGGTTTTTTGCGTTATCGTTGACGGTCTTCGCGAGCAAGCTCGCTCCTACAGTGGTAACAGGGGTACATGGGGGGATCAGCCCGCTACGCGTACCACGCCGAGGTCGATTCCCAGGTGGACCAGTTCAGCATGGGAACTGACCTGCAATTTGCTCTTGAGCAAGGTCAGGTGGTTGGACACGGTCTTGCTGCTGATATTCAACTGGTCGGCAATCACTCGGGTCGGCGTGCCTCTGGCCAGCATCAGGAAAATCTCCAGCTCACGCGGGGTCATGCCTAGCAAGCGCTGGTCGCTTGGCGTGTAGGCCAGTTGGGTGGCGAGGGACTGTTCGATATAGGCGTGGCCGTCGAGGACGCGCCGCACCGCTTCGATCAACACTTCGGGCGCCGAGCTTTTGGTCAGGTAGCCCGAGGCGCCGGCTTCCAGGGCCTGGCGCACCAGCGGCAGTTCGTCGTGCATGCTGAAGAACAGCACGCGCAGTTGCGGCAGGCGCTGGCGCAGGCGGCGCGTGGTTTCCAGGCCGCTGATGCCGGGCAGGCCGAAGTCCATGATCACCAAATGCGGCAGTGCTTCCTGGACCCGGCTCAAGGCCTCTTCGCCGCTGGCCGCTTCGCGCACTTCGATGGCCGGCAACAATGCGCGCAACAGGCTGGCATAGCCCTGGCGCACCACCGCATGGTCGTCCACCAACAGAATATTCATGAGGCCTCCAATGGCATGTTCAACGCCAGCGCCCAACCGGCGCCGGGGTGGCTGAGGATTGTCAGTTCGCCGCCCAGGCAGCGCGCGCGTTCGTACATCGAATACAGGCCGACGCCGGGACGCTGCGGCGTTTGCGCGCCGCAGCCGTTATCGCGCACCCACAGGCGCAGGCGCGAACCGTGACGATGCAGGCGCACGCGCACCTGGCTGGCATCGGCATGCCGCACGATATTGGTCAGGGCTTCCTGCAGCAGGCGATAGAGGTGCGTCTTGCTCGCCCCGGACAACGCCGGCAGGTCCGCGCTGACCCGCAGCCGGCAATCGATGCCATGGCTGGCCTGCCACTGCGTCACCAGCATCGCGAACGCCTCGGCCAGCGGCAGGTGCTGCAGGGCCACCGGGTACAGGTCGTGGACCAGTGCGCGAAAGCCTTGCTGCAAGTGATCGCAGTGATCCTCCAGCTGCGCCACCGTGCGCGCGAGCAATTGCGGTTGGTCGGTGACCAGACGCAACAGGCAGGCCTGGGCGCGAATGCCGGCCAGGTATTGGCCGAGGTCATCGTGCAGGGTCTGGGCCAGGTGGTTGCGCTCCTGCTCTTGCACCGCCATCAGGGTTTGGGTCAGTTGGGTATTGTCGGTGTGCGCCTGCTCCAGGGCGTCGGTCATGCGGTTGAAATGCAGCGCCAGTTGCCGCGCTTCGGGCGAACCGGCGCTGCGCAGGCGCACATTGAGCTGGCCGGCGCACACCTGTTGCAAGGCGCGCAGCAGTTCGTCGAGCACGCCCATGCCACGGCGCACCGCCCAGCGGATAGTCAGCAGGCTCAGCGCCAGGGCCAGGGCGCACAGGCTCAACAGTTGTTGCAGGGAGTCCCAGACTTCATCGATCTCATCCCGCGGGTCGACGGCGATGGACACGCGGCGGCCGTCCGGCAGGTCCAGCACCTGGGCACTGCGCCGCGCCTCGGCAAACAGCAGGCGCCCGAGCCAGGCGTCCAGGCCGGACGGTAGCGGCGCCGGCAAAGTCTCGTCGGGGGCCAGCCAATGCACGCGCACATGGCGCAGGCTGGCGGTGAGATGCGGTTGCAGGCTGGCCGGGTCGCGCTCGGCGGTTGCGCTGAGGTAATGCACCACCGCTTCGGCCGATTGCAGCTCACGCTCCACATCCGTCAGGGCCTGATGCAGCAACAGCGCGGTGCAGGCGCAGGTGACCAAGGCGAAGAAACCGCACACCCACAGGTTGATGCGCCACAGTGCCGACATACCTAGTGCGCCACGCTGGCGGGCACGCTCAGCGCCGGGCGTGGCGCGTGCAGCTTGTCGACGCCGATCAGGCTCACGATCAGCAGGAACGGCAAAAGCAGCGCCTTGAGGATTTGCATGATCGTTCATCTCCCGGATGGACACGGTGGGGGTAACCCATGCTAAGACCGCGCCACCTGCGCGGGGCTACTACCTTGGTACTGGCTCAGCGGTACTTTCTGCATATTTGCAGCAGACATAAGGCTTCCTATGCTGGCGCTACCTGACATGGAGTGCCTTATGCGCCAGCTCGCCCCCTACGCCGTGCTCTACCTGCTGGCGATTGCCTGCGCCGCCGGGGTGGCCACTGCCAGCCAGGCCGCCGAGGCGCCGTTGGCGGTGCAGATCGGCTACCTGGGCTATCGGCCCGACCCTGGGCCGCTGCTGTCGAACGTGATCCCCGAGCCCACCGACGCCGGGCAACGCGGTGCGGAACTGGCGATCATCGACAGCAACAGCACCGGCGCCTTTCTCAACCAACGCTACAGCCTGACCAGTGCCACGGTGGACAGCCCCGACGCCCTGCTCGCCGCCGCCCAGGCCCAGCACGCCCAGGGCCTGCGCCTGTTCGTGGTCAACGCCCCCGCCGCCAGCCTGCACCAGCTCAGCGCGGCCCTGCCCGACAGCCTGCTGTTCAACGCCGGCAGCCCCGATGACAGCCTGCGCAGCACCAACTGCCTGGGCAACGTGCTGCACACGCTGCCCAGCCGCGCCATGCTCGCCGATGCCCTGGCGCAATTTCTGGTGGTGCGCAAATGGCAGAAGGCGCTGCTGATCGTCGGCCCCACCGAGGATGACCAGGCCTACGCCGCCGCCCTGCGCCGCGCCGCCAAGCGCTTCGGCGTGCATCTGGTGGCGGAGAAAGCTTGGCGCTTCGATAACGACCAACGCCGCAGCGCCCAGGCAGACATGCCGCTGTTCACCCAGACCGCCGAATACGACGTGGTGCTGGTGGCGGACGAGCGCGGCGACTTCGGCGAGTACGTGCCCTACCAGACCTGGTACCCGCGCCCCGTCGCCGGCACCCAGGGCCTGACGCCCACCGGCTGGCACAAGACCGTCGAGACCTACGGCGCCGCGCAACTGCAAAAACGCTTCGAAGCCCTGGCCGGGCGCTGGATGAACGACCGCGACTTCGCCGCCTGGATGGCCGTGCGCAGCGTTGCCAGTGCGGTGAACAAGCTGCGCCAGGTCGACCCCATGACCATCCGCCAACTGGAGATCAGCGAGCAACTGCCGCTGGACGGCTTCAAGGGCCGCAAGCTCAGCTATCGCGCGTGGAACGGCCAACTGCGCCAACCGATTCCGATCGTGCAGCCCCGCGCGCTGGTCAGCACCTCGCCCCAGGAAGGTTTCCTGCACCCCTTCAACGAAATGGACAGCCTGGGCTACGACAAACCCGAGGTGACCTGCCACTTCCCTTGATCGCTCCCCTACTCACAATAATAAGGAATCCGCCATGCGCCGCACCCTGCTCTCATGCGCCCTGCTGCTTGCCGCCGGGCACGCCGTGGCCAGCACCGCCTGGGTCTCCAACGAGAAAGACAACACCCTCAGCCTGATCGACATGCAGACCCTGCAAGTCACCGACACGCTCAAGGTCGGCCAGCGCCCGCGGGGCCTGCTGCTGTCCCATGACAAAAAGCTGCTGTACATCTGCGCCAGCGACTCGGACCGCGTGCAGGTGATGGACGTGGCCACGCGCAAGATCATCAAGGAGCTGCCCTCCGGCAAAGACCCCGAGCAGTTCGCCCTGCACCCCAATGACCGCTGGCTGTATGTGTCCAACGAAGACGATGCACTGGTCACGGTGATCGACACCGAGACCTCCAAGGTGCTCGGCCAGATCAACGTCGGCGTAGAGCCCGAAGGCATGGCCGTGAGCCCGGACGGCAAGTGGGCGGTGAACACCAGCGAAACCACGAACATGCTGCACTGGATCGACACCAGCACCCAGACCCTGGTCGACAGCACCCTGGTGGACCAGCGCCCGCGCTTCGTCGAGTTCAACCACGATGGCTCGCAGTTGTGGGCCTCGGCGGAGATCGGCGGCACCGTGACCATCCTCGATGTGGCCAGCCGCGCGGTCCTCAAAACCCTGACGTTCAAGATCAAGGGCGTCCACCCGGACAAGGTGCAACCGGTGGGGATCAAGCTCAGTTCCGACGGCAAGTACGCCTTTGTCGCCCTGGGCCCGGCCAACCATGTGGCGGTGATCGACGCCAAGACCTTCGAGATCCTCGACTACCTGCTGGTGGGCCGCCGCGTGTGGCAGATGGCATTTACCCCGGACGAAAAACAGTTGCTGGCCACCAATGGCGTCAGCGGCGATGTGTCGGTGATCGATGTGGACAGCCTCAAGGTGCTCAAGTCGGTGAAGGTCGGGCGTTATCCATGGGGCGTGGTGGTCACGCCATGAACGCCCTGGAGGTGCGCGACCTGAGCTTCGCCTATGGCGCGCGCCAGGCCTTGCACGAGGTGAGCTTCAGCCTGGCACCGGGGCGCTTTGCCGCGTTGCTGGGGCCCAACGGCGCCGGCAAGTCGACCTTGATCGCCCTGCTCACGCGCTTGTACGACCTGCAAAGCGGCGACATCCGCGTCGGCGGCCACTCCCTGCGCGATGCACCGCGCGCGGCCCTCACGCAACTGGGGGTGGTGTTCCAGCAAAGCACCCTGGACCTGGACTTGAGCGTCGAACAGAACCTGCGTTATCACGCCGCGCTGCACGGTTTGTCGCGGCGCCAGACCGACGTGCGCGTCGCCGCCGAGCTGGCGCGCCAGGCCCTCACCGAGCGGCGCCGCGAAAAAGTCCGCGAGCTCAACGGCGGGCACCGGCGCCGCGTGGAAATCGCCCGGGCGTTGTTGCATGAACCGCGCTTGCTGCTGCTGGATGAAGCCAGCGTCGGCCTCGACCCCGCCAGCCGCCTGGCGCTGAACCAGCACGTGCGCAACCTGTGCCTTGAGCAAGGCATCAGCGTGCTGTGGACCACCCACCTGCTCGATGAAGTGCAACCCGACGATGCGTTGATGATCCTGCACCAGGGCCGCTTGGTGGCCAGCGGGCAGGTCGATGCGCTGATCCTCGAACAGGGTGGCGACCTCGGCAGCGTCTTTGCGCGCCTGACCCGCCCCACAACGACGGGAGCCCCGGCATGAACGCTTACTGGCAATGCTTGCGCGGCATCGTGCTGCGCGAGTGGCTGCGCTTTGTATTGCAGCGCACGCGGTTTCTCAGCGCCCTGGTGCGCCCGCTGTTGTGGCTGCTGGTGTTCGCCGCCGGGTTCCGCGCCGCGCTGGGTATCTCGGTGATCGAACCCTACGACACCTACATTCCCTATGAGGTCTACATCATCCCGGGGCTGGCTTGCATGATCCTGCTGTTCAACGGCATGCAGGGTTCGCTGTCGATGGTCTACGACCGCGAGATGGGCAGCATGCGCGTGCTGCTGACCAGCCCGCTGCCGCGCACGTTTTTGCTGTGCAGCAAGTTGCTCGCCACCGCGCTGATTTCGCTGTTGCAGGTGTACGGGTTCCTGGCGATCGCCTGGGTCTATGGCGTGCAACCGCCGGCCATGGGGCTGTTGATCGCCCTGCCGGCCTTGCTGCTGGTGGCCTTGATGCTGAGCGCGCTGGGTTTGCTGCTGTCGAACGCGATCCGCCAACTGGAGAACTTTGCCGGGGTGATGAATTTCGTGATCTTCCCGCTGTTTTTCATATCGTCGGCGCTGTACCCGTTGTGGAAGATGCGCGACTCCAGCGAGTGGTTGTATTGGCTGTGCGCAATCAACCCCTTCACCCACGCCGTCGAGCTGGTGCGCTTTGCCCTGTATGAACGCTTCGCCGGCCTGGCCCTCGCGGTGTGCCTGGGCTTGACCGTATTGTTCGCGGTGTTGGCGGTGTTGACCTTCAACCCCCAGCATGCAGCGTTGCGCAAAAAAGGCTGAGGGCGGCAAAAACTACTACTTTAGTACTGGTTTTCCTGTCTATCGTCGCATTCCCAAGGGCTCGGGACTCACGTGTAATGGGCGCATAACGATAAGGATCGCCCTGCCATGCTGCCTGCCCGACTGCCCTTGTTGGCGCTGCTGTGCCTGTTTGCCGCCAACGTACAGGCCGATACGCCATTGTTTTCCGCCGACGGCTATCGCATCAGCCTGTATCGCAGCCCCACGCCCGATCATGTGCAGGGCGCGACGATCATCGACACCCCTGCCCTGCAAGCCCTGCTGACCCAAACCCCAGCCCCGGTGCTGATCGATACGTATCGCCGCCAGTGGCTGCAAGGCCGCTTCATCGAAGACCAGCCCCACGCCAACCTGCCCGGCAGCCGTTGGCTGGCCAACACCGGCGACGGCGACCTCACGCCGGAGTGGCAAAGCTATTTCGTGCGCCACCTGTACACCTACAGCGGCGGCAACCTGGCACGACCATTGGTCTTCTATTGCCGCTCCGATTGCTGGCTGAGTTGGAACGCGGTAAAACGTGCCGCCAACCTGGGCTATACCTCTGTGTATTGGTATCGCGATGGCCTGGATACCTGGGAAGCGGCGAAGCTGCCGGTGTCGGTGGCGCAACCCGAGCCATTTGAATAACCACAATAAGAAAGGTGAACGGCCATGTACAAAATCCTGATTGCCGATGATCACCCACTGTTTCGCGAAGCGATTCATAACGTCATCAGCGATGGTTTCCCCGGCAGCGAAGTGATGGAGACCGCCGACCTGGACAGCGCCCTGGCGCTGACCCAGGAACACGACGACCTCGATCTGATCCTGCTCGACCTGAACATGCCCGGCATGCACGGTCTCAATGGCCTGATCAACCTGCGCAACGAATCGCCGACCATCCCGGTGGTGATCGTGTCCGCCGAGCAAGACAAGCAAATCGTGCTGCAGGCCATCACCTATGGCGCCGTCGGTTTTATCACCAAGTCGTCGCCGCGCCAGCAAATGACCGAGGCAATCCAGCAGATTCTCAACGGCAATGTGTACCTGCCGCCGGACATCATCCGCACCCAGAAACCCGGCACCCACCGGCGCCTGAACGAAAACCCGGGCTTCGCTCCGGAATTGCTGCAGGCGTTGACCCGCAAGCAGTTGCTGGTGCTGGAGCGGATGACCAAGGGCGAGTCGAACAAGCAGATTGCCTACACCCTGGAGATCGCCGAGACCACGGTGAAGGCCCATGTGTCGGCGATTTTGCGCAAGTTGAATGTGCATAATCGGGTGCAGGCGATTTTGAGCGCGGGGGATATTGATTTTGGTTCTTATCTGCGTCGCTGATCTTTCGGAAAGCGCATAGAACGCTTGTGGGATGGGGCTTGTGTGGGGTTTGTGTGGGGCTTGTGTGGGAGGGGGCTTGCCCCCGATAGCGGTGGATCAGTTATAGG
>NZ_VJWO01000038.1:0-64122 GCF_014889455.1 Pseudomonas sp. K8 | reverse complement strand
ATGCCGATGCCGATCACGTTGGCGGCTTTGAAGCCGGCGCTTTCGGTGGCGCGCACGCCGCCGAGCACGGTGTTGTCGTTCATGCCGCCGATGATCAGGTTCTTCGCGCCGCTGGGCAGCTTGACCAGGGCCGAGTTGGTGGCGTCCATGCTGCCGGGCACGTCGAGGGTCTTGAGCGCGGCGGTGAGGATATGGTCTTTGGGGATGCCGGCCTCTTCGAGGGATTTGATCGAACCGTCGGTGCGTTTTTTACCGGTGTCGAGCTCGTTGAAGGTGTTGATCACCGCGTAGGTGTCCTTCCAGTCCCAACCGCGTTTCTTCGCCTCGGCGGCCATCGCCGCGCCTTGCTTCTGGCCGACTTCGAACGCGGCCATGCCCAGGTACGGCACGTCTTCCATGAAATTGCCCTTGGCGTCGACGAAGCGATCATCCACGGCCATGACTTTCAAGCCGTTGACCTTGGCCTTGGCGACAATGGCCGGGCCGAGGGACACGTCCGGCGGGCAGATCACAAAGCCCTTGGCGCCGTTGGCGGCCAGGCTGTCGATGGCCGAGAGGGTCTTCTCGCCGTCGGGCACGGCGATCTTGATCACAGTGAAACCATGTTCCTTGCCGGCTTTTTCGGCGAAGGCCCATTCGGTCTGGAACCAGGGTTCTTCGGCTTGTTTGACCAGGAAGCCGATTTTTACTGCTTCAGCGGCCAGCGACAGCCCACTCAAGCTGATGGCCGAGACCGCCACAGCGGCGCAGCACAAGGAACGGATAGCACGACGACGATTCATACGGTTGACTCCTTATTGTTGTTTTCTTTTTTTGTAGGAGCGAGCTTGCTCGCGAAAAGCCTGAGAGCGCCGCGTGCATTCAGGATGCGCGCGTCATCGTTAACGTTTTTCGCGAGCAAGCTCGCTCCTACAGGGGTAAAGCGGTGAAGCGGTATAGCGTTTAGCCGGCAAAGCGATGACAGGGTTTACCGGGCACATCGACCTCGATGGCAAGCACCGCGCCATCCAGGGGGTGTTCGAGAGGGCTGGCGGCGCTGGTGATGTACAGGGTGGTGAGGTCGGGCCCGCCGAACACGCAACTGGTGGGGCGGCTGACGGGCAGTTCGACGATGCGATCGACTTCACCGTCCGGCGTCAGGCGCAGCAGGCAACTGCCGTTCCAGCGCGCGTTCCAGATGTAGCCCTGACTGTCCATCGCCGACCCGTCCGGCCCGCCGCGCCCATGTGGGCCGAACCAGGGCTGGGCGGGGTCGAGTTGGCCGTTCGCTTGGATCGCATGCCGATACAGCGTGCCGTCGAGGCTGTCACCGAAATGCACCTGGCGCCCGTCGTCGCTCCACAGCAAGGTGTTGGGAATACCCAGGCCGTGCAGCAGCGGCGTGACCCGCGCATCGGCATCCACGCGAAACAGCCCGCCGGAACGTCGTGTAACGGGCAGGTCTTCGCCGTGCTCGCCGAGGTTGTTCTGCATGGTGCCCAGCCACAGGCGGCCCTGGGCGTCGCAGCGCGCTTCATTGCCACGGTTGCCCGCGTGCGGGTCGGCCACGCAGAACAGGCTCAAGGCGGCGCTCGCCAGGTCCAGTCGGTAGACGCCGCTGCTCAAGGTCACCAGCGCATCGCCGCGTTCACACGGGATAAACGCGGACACATGCTCCGGCAACCGCCAGGCCTGCAACTGCCCGTCCAGCAGGCGCAGCGCCTGTTTGCCAGCGATGTCGACCCAATACAGGGCCTGGGTGGGCACGTCCCAGAACGGGCCCTCCCCCAGTTGCGCACGGTGTGCGCTGACGGCGTGAAACGACATGTTGCCTCCTGGATTGTTATTGTTCTCAGGTGCGCGTTACAGCGAGTCGCGTGACGGTGTGCCATCCACCAGGCGCTGGATACGCAACGGGTTGGCGTTTTTCAACGCGTCGGGCAGCAGGCTGTCCGGGTAGTTCTGGAAACACACCGGGCGCAGGAAGCGGTCGATGGCCAGGCTGCCGACCGAGGTGCCACGCGCATCCGACGTCGCCGGGTACGGCCCGCCATGCACCATCGCATCGCAGACTTCCACGCCGGTCGGGTAACCGTTGAGCAGGATACGCCCGACTTTCTGCTCCAGCAGCGGCGTGAGTTCGGCGAACTGTTGCAGGTCGGCCGGCTCGCCGATGATCGTCGCCGTGAGCTGTCCGTGCAGGCCATGCAAGGCGGCGCTGAGCTGGGCCTGGTCGGCGACTTCGACGAACACCGTGGTGGGGCCGAACACTTCCTCTTGTAGCACTTCATCGCCGTCGATCAGCAGGCTGACATCGGCCTTGAACAACTGCGGCCGCGCCTGATGCCCGGCTTGAGCCTGACCGGCCAGGTGTTGGATGCCGGGGTGCGCCAGCAGTTTTTGCAGGCCCTTGTCATAGCTGCTCAAGGTGCCGGCATTGAGCATGGTCTGCGCCGGCTGATCGCCGATCAGTTGCGCGACCTGTTGGGTGAACGCACTGAAGGCCGGCGACGCGAGGCCGATCACCAGACCGGGGTTGGTACAGAACTGGCCGCAGCCTTGCACCACCGAGGCAGTCAGCTCGCGTGCCACGGTTTCGGCCCGCGCCTGCAGGGCCTGGGGCAACACGATGACCGGGTTGATGCTCGACATCTCGGCGAATACCGGGATCGGCTGCGGACGCGCCGCCGCCATGTCGCACAGGGCGCGCCCGCCCTTGAGCGAGCCGGTAAAGCCGACCGCCTGGATCGCCGGGTGCTTGACCAGCGCTTCACCGACGCCGCCACCAAAGATCATGTTGAACACGCCCGCCGGCATCTCGGTGGCCTCGGCCGCGCGAATGATCGCATCGGCGACGCGTTCGGCCGTGGCCATATGCCCGCCGTGGGCCTTGAACACCACCGGGCAGCCGGCCGCCAACGCGGCGGCGGTATCCCCGCCCGCCGTGGAAAACGCCAGGGGGAAGTTGCTCGCACCAAACACGGCGACCGGGCCCAGGCCGATGCGGTACTGACGCAGGTCCGGGCGTGGCAGGGGCTGGCGATCCGGTAGGGCCTTGTCGATGCGCGCACCGTAGAAATCGCCGCGACGCAAGACGTTGGCGAACAGACGCATCTGCCCACTGGTGCGCCCGCGTTCGCCCTTGATTCGCGCGGCGGGCAGCGCGGTTTCGCGGCACACCAGGTCGATGAAGTTATCGCTCAGGGCATCCAGCTCGTCGGCGATCGCGTCGAGGAACTGCGCACGCCGCGCGGCACTCAAGACGCGGTAGGCCGGGTAAGCCGCCGCGGCAGCCTGGGCGGCGGCGTCGACTTCTTGCGGGGTCGCCTGGTAAAAATCCTGGGGCAAGGCTTCGCCGGTCGCAGCATCCATGCTCTGGAGCTTGACGCTGCCGTTGGCGCTGCGCTGGCCGCCGATGTAGTTGTGACCAAGGAACTGGGGCATGTGGCTCTCCTTTAAAGGGTGATGACGTCGCCGGGTTCGAAGACGGCGTCGGCACTGCCGACACGATTGACCAGCGGCGCGCCGAACTCGGCCTGGCTGATCTCGAACACATCGCCCGGTTGAGTACGTATACCGTCGGCGAATGACAGGGTGGCGGTGCCGAAGAAATGAATGTGTACATCGCCGGGTTTGAGGAACTGGCTGTACTTGAAGTGGTGGTACTCAAGGTTTTCCAGACTGTGGCACATATTGGCCTCGCCACTGAGGAACTCGTTCTGCCAGATCGCCTCGCCGTTACGCAGGATGCGGCTGGTGCCCGCAAGATGCCGGGGCAACTCGCCCACGCGCAACTCCGGGCCGTAGCTGCAACTGCGCAGTTTGGAATGGGCCAGGTACAGGTAGTTCTTGCGTTCCATCACGTGGTCGGAGAACTCGTTGCCCACCGCGAAACCCAGGCGATAGGGCTTGCGGTCGTGGCCGATCACATACAGCCCGCCGATCTCCGGCTCTTCGCCGGCGTCTTCGGCAAAGGGCGGCACCGGGAACGCCGCGCCGGGGCGCACCACGATGCTGCCGTCGCCCTTGTAGAACCACTCCGGCTGCACGCCCGCCTGGCCGGCCGCCGGTTTGCCGCCTTCCACGCCCCACTTGAAGATACGCATGGTGTCGGTCAACGCGCTGTCGTCACCGGCCTGCTGGTGCATCTTGTCCCGCGCCGACGCGCTGCCCAGGTGGGTCAGGCCGGTGCCGCTGATCAGCATATGGGCCGGGTCCGGGTGGTCCAGCGGTGGCAGGATCTTCAGGTCGGCCAGCAGCTCGGCGTAATGATGACTGTCGCCCAGGCCGAGGCTCTGCACCTGCTGCACCAGGCCCACGCCGGCTTCGATCGCGGCCAGCGCCAACTCGCGCACACTGTGGGCGCTGAGCACTTCGCGCACCTGGCTGCCCTCCACCACGCCGACCCGGCGCTCGCCGTTGGACACCTCGAACTGAACTAAACGCATGAAACTTCTCCTCGATTAAGTACGTGTGGCGCCACGGGCACTGGCGGCGAATTGCTCGGCAGGCAGCACATGCTTGCGCTCCAGCACGCGGTAGACCACGCCGGTCAAGACCAGCCCGAACACCATCACCAGGGACAAAAAGTACAAGCCCGAAGCCAGGTTGCCGGTGTATTCCTTGAGCGCGCCGATCACGAACGGGCCGATATAGCCGCCGAGGTTGCCCACCGAGTTGATCAACGCAATGCCCGCTGCCGCACTGGCGCCGGCGAAAAACCGCCCCGGCAGGGTCCAGAACACCGCCGTGCAGGAAAACAGTGCGAACGCCGCCAGGCACAGCGCGGCCATTTGCAGCACCGGCACACTCAGCCAGGCACTGCAGAACAGGCCGATGGCACCCAGTACATAGAGCACCGCCAGGTGGCCGTAGCGGTCGTTCAAACGGTCGGAACTGCGCGGGATGATCAACAGCCCGACGATGCCGAAGATATACGGCACCGCCGACACAAAGCCGGTAACCAGGTCCGTGCCGCCGAACTGCTTGATCAGGGTCGGCAACCACAGGCCCAGGCCGTAGATGCTCAGGGTCACCGGCAGGTAGAACAGCGCCAGCAGCAGCACGCGCTTGTCCTTGAGGGCGTGCAGCGGGTTGCCGTGGCGGGTCTGGCCGTAGGCTTGCAGGTCCTTGGCCAGTTCGCCGGTGAGCCAGGTTTTTTCGTCCTCGCTCATCCAGTTGACCTGCTTGGGGCCGTCCGGCAGGTAGCGCAGCACCGGCCAGGTGAGCAGGAGCGCCGGGGTGCCGATGACGATGAACAGCCATTGCCAGCCGTGCAGGCCGAGGACGCCGTCCATGCCCAGCAGGCCGCCGGACACGGGGCCGGTGATCATCATCGCGATCGGCTGGGAGAGGATGAACAGCCCGAGGATCTTGCCGCGATGGCGCACCGGGAACCACTGGGTGATGTAGTACAGAACGCCAGGAAAGAACCCCGCCTCCGCCGCGCCGAGCAGAAAGCGCATCACATAGAAGCTGTGTGGCCCCTGCACGAACGCCATGCCGATGGTGATGGCGCCCCAGGTGAGCATGATGCGCGCGAACCAGCGCCGCGCGCCGAAGCGATCGAGCATCAGGTTGCTGGGGATCTCGAACAGGAAATAGCCAATGAAGAACAGACCCGCGCCCAAACCGTAGGCCGCATCACCGATGCCGACGTCGGCGCCCATGTGCAGCTTGGCGAAACCCACGGCGGAGCGGTCCACGTAGGCGATCAGGTACAGCAGGATGAGGAAGGGAATCAGTTTCAGCGTGATGCGCCGTATAAGCCGCAGTTCCTGGCTCATGGGGGTCGATCTCCGATTGTTGTTTTTATAGAAGCTCGGGGGACGCCTCTCGCGAAAATCCGCCAGGGCCATACCTCAGTTAAGCCAGACTATATAGTATGACTATTTGCAAAACAACTCTTCCAAAGCTTCGATTTTGCGCTTATGTTTAAGCACGCATAGAACATATAGTCATACAATAAGAGAAACCATCATGCCTGATAAAAAGCCCGGCCTACGCTCCGCCCAGTGGTTCGGTACCGCCGACAAGAACGGCTTCATGTACCGCAGCTGGATGAAGAACCAGGGCATCGCCGACCATCAGTTCCATGGCAAACCGATCATCGGTATCTGCAACACCTGGTCGGAATTGACGCCGTGCAACGCGCATTTCCGCCAGATCGCCGAGCACGTCAAACGCGGCGTGATCGAGGCCGGCGGCTTCCCCGTGGAATTCCCGGTGTTCTCCAATGGCGAATCGAACCTGCGCCCTACCGCCATGCTCACGCGCAACCTGGCGAGCATGGACGTGGAAGAAGCGATTCGCGGCAACCCCATCGACGGCGTGGTGTTGCTGACCGGCTGCGACAAAACCACCCCGGCGCTGCTGATGGGCGCGGCCAGTTGCGACGTGCCGGCCATCGTGGTCACCGGCGGGCCGATGCTCAACGGCAAGCACAAGGGCCAGGACATCGGCTCGGGCACGGTGGTGTGGCAGCTCAGCGAACAGGTCAAGGCCGGCACCATCAGCCTGGATGACTTCCTCGCGGCCGAGGGCGGCATGTCGCGTTCGGCGGGCACCTGCAACACCATGGGCACCGCGTCGACCATGGCCTGCATGGCCGAGGCACTCGGCACCTCCCTGCCCCACAACGCGGCGATCCCGGCGGTGGATGCACGGCGTTATGTGCTGGCGCATATGTCCGGCATGCGTGCGGTGGAGATGGTGCGCGAAGACTTGAAGCTGTCGAAGATCCTCACCAAGGAAGCCTTCGAAAACGCGATCCGCGTGAACGCGGCCATCGGCGGTTCGACCAATGCGGTGATCCACCTCAAAGCCATCGCCGGGCGCATCGGCGTGGAGCTGGACCTGGACGACTGGACGCGCATCGGGCGCGGCATGCCGACCATCGTCGACCTGCAACCGTCCGGGCGTTTCTTGATGGAAGAGTTCTACTACGCCGGCGGCCTGCCGGCGGTGCTGCGCCGGCTCGGTGAAGCCAACCTGATCCCGCACCCGAACGCCTTAACCGTCAACGGCAAGTCGCTGGGCGAGAACACCAAGGACTCGCCGATCTACGGCCAGGACGAAGTGATCCGCACCCTCGACAACCCGATCCGCGCCGACGGCGGCATCTGCGTGCTGCGCGGCAACCTGGCCCCGCTGGGCGCGGTGCTCAAGCCGTCGGCCGCCAGCGCGGAGCTGATGCAGCACCGTGGCCGCGCCGTGGTGTTCGAGGATTTCGACATGTACAAGGCGCGCATCAACGACCCGGAACTGGAGGTGGACGCCCACTCGATCCTGGTCATGAAAAACTGTGGGCCCAAGGGTTATCCGGGCATGGCCGAAGTCGGCAACATGGGCCTGCCCGCCAAGCTGCTGGCCCAGGGCGTGACCGACATGGTGCGGATTTCCGATGCGCGCATGAGCGGCACGGCGTATGGCACGGTGGTCTTGCACGTCGCACCGGAAGCCGCTGCCGGCGGGCCGTTGGCTGCGGTGCGCGAAGGCGACTGGATCGAACTCGACTGCGCCAACGGGCGCTTGCACCTGGACATCCCCGACGCCGAACTGGCGGCGCGCATGGCGGACCTGAAACCACCGCAGAAGCTGATCGTCGGCGGCTATCGCCAGCTGTACATCGACCATGTGCTGCAGGCGGACCAGGGCTGCGACTTCGATTTCCTGGTGGGTTGCCGCGGGGCCGAAGTCCCACGTCATTCCCACTAATTGGGATGCTATGATGCCGCCTATTTAGCCAGAGCATCCCTGTCGTTATGGATCACCAGCCGTCCAAGCCGCGCAAGAGCATGCATGCCCAGATCGTCCAGGACTTGGGCATGCACATCGTTTCCGGTCGCTTCAAACCAGAAGAACGACTGCCCATGGAGGCCACGCTGTGTGAGGAGTACAAGGTCAGCCGCTCGGTATTGCGCGAGGCGACCCGGGTGCTCAGCGCCAAGGGCCTGGTGTATTCCAAGCCACGGGTGGGCGCGGTGGTGCGGCCGCGGGTGAAGTGGCACCTGCTCGACCCGGACGTACTGTCCTGGTTGATGCAGTCCACCCCCCATAGCGAGTTCTTCAACACCCTGGCTGGCGTGCGGCGCATCCTCGAACCGGAAATCGCCGC
This sequence comes from Pseudomonas sp. K8, assembly GCF_014889455.1. Lineage (NCBI taxonomy): Bacteria > Pseudomonadati > Pseudomonadota > Gammaproteobacteria > Pseudomonadales > Pseudomonadaceae > Pseudomonas > Pseudomonas sp. K8. The sequence continues at coordinate 56,027 of NZ_VJWO01000038.1, read as the reverse complement.
CATGGCCGCGACCACCGCGACCGCTGAAGACATCGCCACCATCGAAAAAGCCTACCTCGGCATGGAAACCGCGCAGACCCACGACGCGCTGCTACAGGCCGACCTGGACTTCCACCGTGCGATTGCCGACGCTACACGCAACGACCTGCTGGCGTATATGTGCAACATGCTGTCGCTGCCGCTGCGCGAGTCGATCAACATCACCAACCGCCGCCCGGATATCCAGGGCCTGAGCCTGCCCCGGCACAAGGCGATCCTCACCGCGATCCAGAACCGCGACGCCCTCGGCGCCCGGCATGCCTCGCTGGTGCAACTGGACGACACGCGGGTGGCGCTGGATACGGTGATGAATGTGCTGACGCCGTTATAAGCCCCACCCTCGCTCGACAACCGTGAGGCTCGACGGCACCCGCAAGGCGGGGCGCAAGAACACTTTCTGTCAGCCCTGGAGATCAAATGTGGGAGATGTCGAGCCCCAGCGAGGCTTCGATGACGGTGGTTCTGCCAGCATTGTTGCTGCCTGACCCACCGCTATCGCGGCCTCGCTGGGGCTCGACATCTCCCACAGGTCTTACTGAGCGGCCGCCTCAGCGATAGCGTTCCAACCAATAGGCATACGGCGCAGGCAAGGTCCAGGAGGCGTTCTCTACCCCCAGTTCCTTGGCGGCAAAGTACGCCCAATGCGGATCAGCCAGATGCGCGCGCCCCACCGAGACCAAATCCACCTGCCCGGCCTGCAACGCACCTTCCGCCAATTGCGGCGTGCCAAACCCCCAGGCCGAAGTGACCGGGATGCCGGCTTCGCGACGCACGCGCTCAGCGATCGGCCCCAGGAACGCCGGGCCCCACGGGATCTGGGTGTCAGCAATGGTGAAGCCGACGCTGACGCTCAGCAGGTCGAGGCCACCGGCCTTGAAGCGACGGGCCAGTTCGATGGATTCGGTCAGCGTCTGCTCGTCACGGCCGTCGTATTCGATCACGCCGAAACGCGCGGTCAACGGCAGGTTTTCCGGCCAGACTTCGCGCACAGCGGCCAGGGTTTCCAGGAGGAAACGGCTGCGATTGTCGAAGCTGCCGCCGTAGGCGTCGGTGCGCTGGTTGGAATGTTCGGAGAAAAAGCTCTGGCCCAGGTAGCCGTGGGCGAAGTGCAGTTCGATCCATTCAAAACCGGCGTCGCGGGCACGGCGGGCGGCGTCGACGAAGTCCTGGCGCACGCGGGCGATGTCGTCCAGGGTCATGGCGCGCGGCACGTTAGGCAGGTTGGCGCCGAACGCAATGGCCGAAGGCGCAATGGTTTCCCAGCTGCGCGCATCGGAAGCGGGGATATGGTCGTCGCCTTCCCATGGGCGGTTGGCACTGGCCTTGCGACCGGCGTGGGCGATCTGAATGCCTGGCACCGCGCCAGCAGCCTTGATGGCCTTGACCATCGGCACGAACGCCTGAGCGTGGGCATCGCTCCAGATACCCGCACAACCAGGAGTGATACGGCCTTCAGGGGACACCGCGGTGGCTTCGACCACCAGCAAACCGGCGCCGCCACGGGCCATGCTGGCCAGGTGAACGTGGTGCCAGTCGTTGACGATGCCGTCGTTGGCCATGTACTGGCACATCGGCGGGATCGCGATGCGATTGCGCAAGGTCACGTCTTTGAGTTTGTAGGGTTCAAACAAGGCAGCCATCAGGCACCTCCAGGAGCGAGTGATTGATTCGATAGTTCGATGGTATTCGAACTATGGTATTCAACACCAGCCCTGTTATCATTTGTTTTATGCGAGCCTTCAAACACCCCGCCCTGCAAGACCTGACACTCGAACGCGTGCTCTACGCCTTGAGCGACCCGGTGCGCCTGGAAATCATCCGCTACCTGGCCGACGTGCCCGAGGCCACCTGCGGCGAACTGGACGGCGGACGGCCGAAATCCAGCATGTCCCACCACTTCCGCGTGCTGCGCGATGCCGGGCTGGTCCACACCCGCAGCGTCGGCACCACGCATCTGAATTCGTTGCGCGCGGATGTGCTTGAGGCGCGTTTTCCCGGGTTGCTGGCGAGTGTTCTGGCTCAGCGGTAAACGATAGGATCAGGACAGCGATCCGAGCGTATTACGTCACTGCTCTATTTTGCGGACGGGGGTGTATCGATCAGTTGTGCTCGATAGGTTTTGTAGATCTGTTGAACCTCAGGATCGTCCAGATTTTCGTAAGTTATCCCTTCTTTATCCAGGCCATCCAATCCCTTGATGCCACCTATCATGCCCGGCCATTCATCACGGTGGGCGATATCGACGACAAAGGGTTTCAAGTAATTATTAAGATGCCCCTTGAACGGTGCCCTGAGCTCTTCGCTAAGTGCCCGAAGATAATCGTCCTTGTTCGTTTTCGACCACTCAATGGCGAACTTGGCGCGATAACAAAGTTCCATGAAAACAAGCAGAATCGTGCGCCCATTACCATCAAGAAAAGGGTGCGCAAATGCTAGTTGCCCCATCACATCGCCAGGACGCTCTCTGAAGCGCTTCTTGTTCGACGCCAGTTCAAGCGCATAGTCAATGGAGCGCTTGATCGAGCCAGGATGTTCAAAGACAGTATGCCAAGGATCGTCGTGGGAACCCTTGAATACGGCAAGATGCGGCACCAGATCATTTCGATCTTTACCCGCCCAGTGATAGAAATCAGAAAACAAGATTTCGTGTACTTTGAGGACCGACTTGTAATCAATCGGTTTTTTCTTGGCCAAATAACCCAGTGCATCTTCCACGCTCAACTCAAAGGACAGATGCTCGGACTCCTTGACCTCCATAGGATCTTTAAGCTGTAACGCGTTTTGAAGATATCCAGCGGTATCAAAATCTCCGAAAGGATCAAAACTCATGCGCTGAGTTTCTTCTTGGCGCGGCGCTTCTCCTGAAGATAACTGCCTTGAAGTGCAAGGGTTTCCGACTTGCTCAAAATACCCTTGCGCTTAAGGTTGACCAATAACTGTTCCACGCCATCCAATTCGACCGCATCACCAGCCAGTCCGGTGATGGCAACCGCCATTCGGCTGATGCTGTCACGTTCAGCGGTGACATGATGCGCTTTAGCCAGCCTGCGCACTTTGCTGGCAATACTGACATCGGTTGTACTCGTCATTTGGAATCCCTCTGTTAGCTTTTCGAGCATAGCATGGTGGTGGTCCTTGCTCTCTACCCAGCTCGACGGGCGCAATCATTGATTTGATCCGGTGTACCGCCCTCCTTCACCGAACCTTTCACGGCAAACCAACGTCCGAGCTTAGGCACTGTTGCTTACCGCTCGCCGCGAGGTCTCCGTTTGAAAGCCGCCATCGTCAAAAAATACCGCCTGATCATCAAAACCATGGGCTATGTCGGTTGGGCCCTGTTCTGGCTGTTGCTGTGGGACGTCGCCGTCACCGTGGACTTCATGCTGTTTCTCACCACCAAGATCAACCTGCCGCTGATGCCGCTGACCTTACTCGGTTCAGCGCTGGTGGTGCTGATCAGTTTTCGTAACAGCAGCGCCTACAACCGCTGGTGGGAAGCGCGCACCTTATGGGGCGCGATGGTCAACAATTCGCGCAGTTTCGCGCGGCAGGTGCTGACGCTATTGGATGACCTCGGCAACGACGTGAACCCGGTAAAGGCCACCCTGTTGCGCCGCCATGTGGCCTATGTGAACTGCCTGGCCGCCCATCTCAAGGGCCGGCCGTGCCCGGACGAGGTGCGGGCATTTATTCCGGCCGAGGAATTTGCGCGCAACGGCGCCACCAACAATTTCGCCAATGACATCCTCACCGGCTCGGCGGCGCTGTTGGCCAGGGAATACAAGGCCGGGCACCTGGACAGCATCCGCCTGGCGCGGCTGGAGTCGACGCTGGTGGATTTGTCCAACGCCCAGGGCGGCATGGAACGCATCGCCAATACCCCGCTGCCCTACCCTTACGTGTACTTCCCGCGCCTGTTCATTTCGTTGTTCTGCCTGATCGTGCCGGTGGGCCTGGTCGAATCCCTGGGCTGGTTCACCCCGCTGGCCTCCACGGTGGTGGGCTTCATGCTGCTGGCCATCGAGCGCATCGGCACCGACCTGCAAAGCCCGTTTCATTCCAGCGAACATCAGATCCAGATGGAAACCATCTGCGAAACCATCGAGAACAACCTGCAGTCGATGCAGCGCGATGCGCTGGGCGGCAACCGTATCGGCTGAACGCCCCCACGGCCTCAAGTGCGTGCCCCGACGGTCGATATAAGGGGTACGCATGGGCGCACCCCTCATAACAATACATGCGACGCTACTGTTTTCCCCTTGCCAAAACTATAAATACCCGCGGGAGAAGTCATGAATATCAAGCAAAAGCTGACCTGGGCGTTTGCGGCCATCGCGTGCGTGCCGGTTATCCTGGTGGCGGTGCTGGTGGTGCTGAACCTGCGCGAGGCGGCTGTGGCCAATTTCCTCGACAGCAGCGGCCGCGAGATCCGTCAGATCGATAACGGCATGAAGCAGTTCTTCGACGGCATCAGCCAGAACGTCGAGTACGTGGCCAAAGACCCTCGCGTTGTCGCGGCCAAGGAGCTGAAGAACTACGCCGGTGCCGACGCCGCACAAATCCCGCTGACACCAACGAATAAAGAGCTGCTGGCGATATTCGAGCAGTTCGCCAAAAGCCATCCAAGCACCGCCTACCTGTCCCTGGGCCTGAGCGACGGCGGTTATGCGAGCTGGCCTGACGACACCAAACTGAACAACTACGACCCGCGTGTACGCCCCTGGTACAAAGCCGCCGTGGCCGCTCCGGGCGCCACCGTGCGGACCGGGGCCTATTACTGGGCGCCGGACGATGTGGTGCTGATCGGCACGGTCCACACCGTGGTCGACGCCAGCGGCACCCTGCTCGGCGTGGTCGGCCTGGACGTCTCGCTCAAGCAGCTCACCGAACTGGTGCGCAACATCAAGCTGGGCGACAGCGGCTACCTGATGCTGGTGGAAGCCAACGGCAACGTGCTGGTGGACCCCAGCGACGCCAAGCACAACTTCAAGCCGATGGCCGAACTTGGCGCCAACTACGCCGAACTGGCCAAGCGCGGCGACGGCGTGACCCAAGTGGATATCGATGGCGTGGCCTACATGGCCAACGTGGTCAGCTCCAAAGACCTGGGCTGGCGCTTTATCGGCTTGATCAAGCGCGACGAAGTCATGGCCGACGCCACCCGCCTGACCTGGCTGATCGCAGCCATCGCAGCGGTACTCGCCGTGGTCTTCGCGATTGTCGGCGCGAGCTTCGCCAGCATGATCGTGCGCCCGATTCGCGGGGTCGCCGACGGCCTGCAAGAAATCGCCGAAGGTGAAGGCGACCTCACCCGCCAACTCAAGGTGCAAGGCAAGGACGAAACCGCCAGCCTGGCCGGCTGGTTCAACCAGTTCCTGGGCATGATCGCCCAACTGGTACAGCGCATCGGCAGCGCATCCTCCGACCTGCAAAGCGCCGCCGCCGACACCCGCGAAGTGGCCAACAACCTGAACCAGGCCGCCGGTCGCCAACGTGAAGCCGTGGAGCTGGTGAGTACCGCATTCAACGAAATGGTGGCCACCGCCAACGAAGTCGCCCGCTCCTGCAGCGCCGCCGCGTCCAGCGCCGACGCAGGCTACCGCGATGTACACGACGGCCAGCAGCATATCGGCGAAGCCACCGGCAGCGTGCTCAAACTGAGCGAAGACCTGCAAAAGTCGACCCAGACCATGCAGCAGTTGGAGCAGGACAGCAAAAACATCAACACCATCCTCGACACGATCCGCTCGATTGCCGAGCAGACCAACCTGCTGGCGCTCAACGCGGCGATTGAAGCCGCGCGCGCCGGTGACCAGGGCCGCGGCTTCGCGGTGGTCGCCGACGAAGTGCGCGCCCTGGCCCGCCGCACCGCCGACTCCACCGGCGAGATCGACAGCCTGCTCGGCAACCTCGCGCGCCGCACCCAGGAAGTCACCCTGCAGATGCAAGGCAGCCTGCAGGTGTCGCAAACCAGTGTGGAACGCATCCAGCAGGCCCGCGACAGCTTCGACAAGATCCAAGGCTCGGTGGACTCGATCCGCGACCAGAACACCCAGATCGCCACCGCCGCCGAGGAACAGCACCAGGTCGCCGAACAGATCAACCAGCACATCGCGCAAATCCACGCCGATGCCCAACTGGTGGAAGACTTTGCCCACTCGGCGCAGACCGCCTCTGGCCGTTTGACGGATATCTCCGGGCAGCTCAAAGGCCTGGTCGGCCGCTTCAAGTTCTAACCCCCGCCAATGCAAGGCGGTGAGCCACTCACCGCCTCTGCTGTTTTACCCCACGCCAGCCTCTACCTTGAGCCCGACCGCGCAACCGGTCGCCTTGAGGTGCATTCACACGCCAATACCTCCCGCCGACCTCGGCGTCACTGTCCGCATCCGCGGATAAGGCTGGCGCGCAACCGCCGATCATTCGAACGTGCTGACGTCTATTGCGATTCTCGTATTATGGTATACCATCATACGCAGACCTCTCACATCAGACGGAGCAGCCCATGAGTTTCGAAATCCGCAAGATCGTCAGCTACGTAGAAGAAACCTTTATCGAAGGCGGTAAAGCCGCGGACACTCCCGTGACCATGGTCGGCCTGGCCGTGGTGCTGAAAAACCCTTGGCTGGGTCGCGGTTTCGTCGAAGACCTCAAGCCTGAGATCCGTGCCAATTGCTCCGACCTCGGCGCGCTGATGGTCGAGCGCCTGGTGGGCATCATCGGCGGCGCGGAAAAAATCGAGGCCTACGGCAAGGCCGCAGTGGTCGGTGCCGACGGCGAGATCGAACATGCCAGCGCGATCATCCACACCCTGCGCTTCGGCAACCACTACCGTGAGGCGGTCAAGGCCAAGAGCTACCTGAGTTTTACCAACAAGCGCGGCGGCCCGGGCACGTCGATCCAGATCCCGATGATGCACAAGGACGACGAAGGCCTGCGTTCGCACTACATCACCCTGGAGATGCAGATCGAAGATGCGCCGCGTGCCGACGAAATCGTCGTGGTCCTGGGTTGCGCCGATGGCGGCCGCCTGCATCCGCGCATCGGCAACCGTTATATCGACCTGGAAGAGCTGGCGGCTGAAAAAGCCCAGTAAGCAAGACCGGCCACCCCAACAAAAAGCATGCAGGAGCGCTCCATGATTCGGCTCACCGCTGAACGCACCCCGGCTGGCACCAGTTATCTGGCGACCGGCCAAGGCCAGCCTGTGGTTTTGATCCACGGCGTGGGCCTGAATAAAGAAATGTGGGGCGGGCAAGTCGTTGGCCTGGCCACGAACTACCGCGTGATCACCTATGACATGCTCGGCCATGGCGCCAGCCCGCGCCCGGCCGCCGACACCCCGCTGCTCGGCTATGCCGACCAGTTGCTGGAACTGCTCGACCACCTGCAACTGCCCCAGGCCACGGTGATCGGGTTTTCCATGGGCGGCCTGGTCGCGCGGGCGTTTGCCTTGCATTACCCCGAGCGCCTGAAGGGCCTGGTGGTGCTCAACAGTGTGTTCAACCGCAGCCCTGAACAGCGTGCCGGAGTCATCGCACGTACCGCCCAGGCCGCCGAACACGGCCCCGACGCGAATGCCGAAGCCGCACTGTCGCGCTGGTTCAGCCGTGAATACCAGGCGGCCAACCCGGCGCAGATCGCCGCGCTGCGTGAAACCCTGGCGGGCAACGACCCCCAGGGTTACCTGACCACCTATGAACTGTTTGCGACCCAGGACATGTACCGTGCCGACGACCTCCCGGGGTTGCGCGCACCGACCCTGGTCGCCACCGGCGAACTCGACCCTGGCTCGACCCCGGAAATGGCCCGGCAACTGGCCGATCGCATTCCCGGCGCCAGCGTTGCGGTGCTGGCCGAGCAACGGCATATGATGCCGGTAGAATCGCCGCGCCTGGTCAACCAGTTGCTGCTGGGGTTCCTCGACACGGTGTACGCCCAAAACACTCCTATCAAGGGGATCGTTGCATGACACTCGCACGCTTCCAGATGTGCATCGGCGGTGAATGGGTCGATGCCCTCTCCGGCAAGACCTTCGACAGCCTCAACCCGGCCCTGGCCGAACCCTGGGCGCAATTGCCCGACGCCGACGAAGCCGACGTGGAGCGCGCCGTGCAGGCCGCGCAAAGCGCCTTCGACAGCCCGGCCTGGCGCGGCCTCACCGCCACCGCACGGGGCAAACTGCTGCGCCGCCTGGGTGACCTGATCGCCGCGAACAAGGAACACCTGGCCCAGCTGGAAAGCCGTGACAACGGCAAGCTGATCCGCGAAACCCGTGGCCAGGTCAGCTACCTGCCGGAGTTTTTCCACTATACCGCCGGCCTGGCCGACAAGCTCGAAGGCGGCACCCTGCCGTTGGACAAGCCCGACCTGTTCGCCTACACCGTGCATGAAGCCATGGGCGTAGTCGTTGCGATCATTCCGTGGAACAGCCCGCTGTACCTGACCGCGATCAAACTCGCGCCGGCCCTGGCGGCGGGCAATACCATCGTGATCAAGCCGTCGGAACATGCCTCGGCGACCGTCCTGGAACTGGCGCGCCTGGCCCTCGAAGCCGGCATTCCAGCGGGCGTGGTCAACGTGGTCACAGGCTTTGGCCCCAGCACCGGCGCCGCCCTCACCCGCCACCCGCTGGTGCGCAAGATCGCCTTTACCGGCGGCGCGGCCACGGCAAGGCATGTGGTGCGCAGCAGCGCGGAGAACTTCGCCAAACTCTCCCTGGAACTGGGCGGCAAGTCGCCGAATATCATTTTTGCCGACGCCGACCTCGACAGCGCCATCAATGGTGCAATCGCCGGCATCTACGCGGCGTCCGGGCAGAGTTGCGTCTCCGGTTCGCGCCTGCTGGTGCAGGACGCTATCTACGACGAATTCGTCGAGCGCCTGGTAGCGCGCGCCCAACGCATCCGCATCGGCAACCCGCAAGACGACGCCAGCGAAATGGGCCCCATGGCCACCGCGCAGCAACTGGCCGTGGTCGAAGGCCTGGTGGCGGACGCCATCGCCGAAGGGGCACGCCTGCGCACCGGCGGCAAGCGCCCGCAGAACCTCGGCGAAGGCTGGTTCTATGAGCCGACGCTGTTCGAGTGCGACCGCAACTCGATGAAGATCATGCAAGAGGAAGTATTCGGGCCGGTGGCCTCGGTCATCCGTTTCAAGGACGAAGCCGAAGCACTGGCCATCGCCAACGACTCGCAGTTCGGCCTCGCTGCCGGTATCTGGACCCGCGACCTCGGGCGCGCCCACCGCCTGGCGCGCGATGTGCGCTCGGGGATCATCTGGGTCAACACCTACCGCGCGGTCTCGGCCATGGCGCCCATCGGCGGCTTCAAGAACAGCGGCTACGGACGCGAAAGCGGCATCGATTCGGTGCTGGCCTACACCGAGCTGAAGACGGTGTGGATCAACCTCTCCCAGGCGCCCATGCCTGATCCTTTTGTGATGCGTTAAGAGTCCACAACCATGATCGAACCCGGCATTTACAAAGACGTCATGAGCTCGTTCCCGTCCGGGGTCACGGTGGTCACCACCCTCGACCCGGACGGCGGCATCGTCGGCATCACCGCCAGCGCGTTCAGCGCGCTGTCGATCGACCCGGCCCTGGTGCTGTTCTGCCCCAACTATGCGTCGGACACGTACCCGATCCTGCGTGACAGCAAGCGCTTTGCGATCCACTTGCTGTCCGCCGACCAGACCGCCGAAGCCTATGCCTTCGCCAGCAAAGGCAAGGAAAAAGCCAAGGGCATCGAGTGGCACCTGAGCGAATTGGGCAACCCGCTGCTGGCCAAGGCCACGGCGATCATCGAGTGCGAGCTGTGGCGCGAATACGACGGCGGCGATCACGCGATCATCGTCGGCGCCGTGAAGAACCTGATCCTGCCCGAGCAACCGGTCACGCCGATGATCTATCACAAAGGCAAGCTGGGCCCGCTGCCCACCCTGGCTTGAGGAGCTGTGTGCAATGAGCAACGAAAAGTATGAGCAGGGGCTGAAGATCCGCACCCAGGTGCTGGGCGAAGCCTATGTGCAGCGCTCGATCGAGAACGCCGACGACTTCACCCGCCCCCTGCAAGAGATGGTCACCGAATACTGCTGGGGCCATGTGTGGGGCCGGGAGGGTTTGTCGCTTAAAGAACGCAGCATGATAAACTTGGCAATGATTTCGGCCCTCAATCGGCCTCACGAGCTCAAGCTGCATGTGCGCGGCGCCTTGCGTAACGGCCTGAGTCGTGAACAAATACGCGAAATTCTGCTTCAGGTCGGCATCTATTGCGGGGTTCCCGCCGCCGTGGACAGCTTCCGGCTGGCCCGGGAAGCCTTCGCCGAAGCCGATGCCGAGGCATCCCGTTAACCGCCCCATTCAGAGCAGCCCCCATGAAACGCCTGCCCCTCGACGACAGCTTCAAGGTCAATCACAACCCGGTCACCCTGCGCGAAATCGTGCTGGAGAAACTGCGCAGCGCCATCATGAACTTCCAGCTGCTGCCGGGTGATCGCCTGGTGGAGCGCGACCTGTGCGATCGCCTCGGCGTCAGCCGTACCTCGGTGCGCGAAGCCTTGCGTCACCTGGAGTCCGAAGGCCTGGTGGAATTCGCCGATGCCAAGGGCCCCCAGGTGGCGATCATCACCCTGGCCGATGCCGTCGACATCTATGAACTGCGTTGCGTGCTCGAAGGTTTGATCGTGCAGCTGTTCACCCTGCGCGCCAAGGCCAAGGACATCAAGGCCCTGGAAAAGGCCCTGGAGGAAAACCGCAAGGCCCTCAAGGACGGCGAACTGCAACAGGTCATCGATTCGGTACAGGGTTTCTACGACGTGTTGCTTGAAGGCTCCGGCAACCGCGTGGCCGCCACCCAGTTGCGTCAATTGCAGGCGCGCATCAGCTACCTGCGCGCCACGTCGGTGTCCCAGGAAAACCGTCGCGGCACCAGCAATCAGGAAATGGAACGCATGGTCCAGGCGATCAAGAGCGGCGACCCGCTCGCCGCCCACCAGGCCTGCGTCGACCACGTGCGCGCGGCGGCGGCCGTGGCCCTGGATTACCTCAAGCGCAAACAGGAAGAGACCGGCAAGATCCCCGAGATCACCCTGCCCATCGCCCTCAAAGAACCGCGTATAGGTCACTGACCGTGTTCAGGCCAAGCTTTTGCCCCAAATGCGGCGGCAGTGACCTCGGTCACCAGTTGCCTCCGGGCGATACGCATGAGCGCCTGATGTGCCGCGGTTGCGGCTATATCCACTACATCAATCCCAAGATCATCGCCGGCTGCATCATCGAGCAGGACGGCAAGTACCTGCTGTGCCAACGGGCGATCCCACCGCGCCCCGGCACCTGGACCCTGCCGGCCGGTTTCATGGAAGGCGGCGAGACCACCGAACAGGCCGCGTTGCGCGAAGTCTGGGAAGAAAGCGGCGTGCGCGCCGAGATCGTCTCGCCCTACTCGATCTTCAGCGTGCCGAAGATCAGCGAGGTGTACATCATCTTCCGCGCCATCGCGCTGGAGATCACCGGCCAGTTCGGGCCGGAAACCCTCGACTATCAATTCTTCGCGCCCGAGGACATTCCCTGGGACAGCATCTACTACCCGGCGATCCGGCAGATCCTCGAACGCTACATCGAGGAACGCCAGGCCGGGGTGTATGGCATCTACATCGGGAATGACGACAGCGGCAAGATCCACTTCATCCGCTGATCTTCAAGCTGAACTCGGTTCAAATGTGGGAGAGGGCTTGCTCCCGATGGCAGTGGCATATTCAACATCGTCGTTGGCTGACACACCGCTATCGGGGGCAAGCCCCCTCCCACAGTTTGAAGCGCGTGAATCAACCCTGCTCATCGTCGAAACCAGGGCGCTGCAACGCATCCTATTCCACACCACCGAACCCAATGTGGGAGGGGGCTTGCCCCCGATAGCGGTGTGTCAGCCACTGAATGAGGTGACTGAACCACTGCCATCGGGGGCAAGCCTCCTCCCACATTGGGAACAATACTTGGACTGATATACCTAAGGCGCCAGGCCTTCCACGATGATGATCTGCGCCTGTCCCACGCCCTCACGGTGGGCCTTCGCCGCCTGATACTCGGCGGATTCGTAACACGCCACCGCCTGCTCATAGCTATCGAACTCAATCACCACATTACGCTGCCGCGCCGGCCCGCCTTCCATCGCTTCGCTGCGCCCGCCCCTGGCCAGAAACCGCCCGCCAAACTGCACAAACGCCGCCGGCGCGCGTTGGGTGTACTGCGTGTACTGCTCTGCATCGGACACATCTACATGGGCAATCCAGTAGGCCTTCATCGCGACATCCTCTTGCTTGATTTTTGTGGTATACCATAATACATACAACCAACAAATCGAGCACCCAACATGTCCTTCAACAGCAGCGCAGACATCATCGAAGACTACCGCCAAGGCAAGATGGTGCTCCTGGTAGACGACGAAGACCGGGAAAACGAAGGCGACCTGCTGCTGCCTGCGGCGTGCTGCAGTGCCGAGGCTATCAGTTTCATGGCCCGTGAAGCCCGTGGTCTGATCTGCCTGACCCTCACCGACGAACACTGCCAGCGCCTGGGCCTGGAGCAGATGGTACCGAGCAATGGCAGCGCGTTCAGCACCGCGTTTACCGTGTCCATCGAAGCGGCCAGCGGTGTGACCACCGGTATCTCTGCCGCCGACCGCGCACGCACGGTGGCGGCAGCCGTGGACGTGAATGCCGGGCCGGCCGATATCGTGCAGCCCGGGCACATCTTTCCGTTGCGCGCCAAAGACGGCGGCGTGCTGACCCGCGCCGGCCACACCGAAGCCGGCTGTGACCTGGCACGCCTGGCCGGGCATACGCCAGCCTCGGTGATCGTCGAAGTGATGAACGACGATGGCACCATGGCCCGCCGACCTGAGCTGGAGATCTTCGCGCGCAAGCACGGGATCAAGATCGGCACTATCGCCGACCTGATTCACTACCGCCTCAGCACCGAACGCACCGTGGCGCGCATTGGCGAACGCGACCTGCCCACGGTGCATGGCACGTTCCGCCTGATCACCTTTGAAGACCGCATCGACGGTGGTGTACACATGGCCATGGTGATGGGCCCGTTGCGCCGCGATGAACCTACGCTGGTGCGCGTGCATGTGATCGACCCGCTGCGCGACCTGGTCGGTGCCGACTACAGCGGTCCGTCCAACTGGACGCTGTGGGCCGCCCTGCAACGCGTCGCGGCCGAAGGTCGTGGCGTGGTGGTGGTGCTGGCCAATCATGAATCGTCCCAGGCGCTGCTGGAGCGCGTACCGCAACTGACCCAGGCGCCGCGCCAGTTCAACCGTTCGCAATCGCGGATTTATTCGGAAGTCGGCACCGGGGCGCAGATATTGCAGGACCTGGGCGTCGGCAAGCTGCGTCACCTCGGCCCGCCCCTGAAATACGCCGGGCTGACTGGCTACGACCTGGAGGTGGTCGAGAGCATTCCCTTCACCGAGTGACGGATAACCGGTAAGGCAAAATGCTTGCACAAAGTTTGGAATACCATAATATGATATTCCATAGACCGAACGCTTTCGCCAAGTGCGCCCGCCAGGGACAGCACCAATAACAGCCCTTGGCACGGTCGCCTTTTGGGCCTCGATTAGAGGCTCCGATGGACCTACTGCTCCCGATAGGCGGGCATTACCAAGCCCGCTCAAAAACACAACAAATGAGGGCGTGAAAATGGTGTTGAACAAACGTGCAACCGCAGTGCTGTTCGCGGGTTTATTGGCTACGGTCACTCACGCGGCCCTGGCGGCCGAAAGCGTGAATTTCGTGAGCTGGGGCGGTAGCACCCAGGATGCGCAGAAGCAGGCGTGGGCCGACCCTTTTAGCAAGGCCAGCGGCATCACCGTGGTGCAAGACGGCCCGACCGACTACGGCAAGCTCAAGGCCATGGTCGAAAGCGGCAACGTGCAGTGGGACGTGGTAGACGTCGAGGCCGACTTCGCCTTGCGCGCCGCCGCCGAAGGCCTGCTCGAACCCCTGGACTTCTCGGTGATCCAGCGCGACAAGATCGACCCGCGCTTCGTCTCCGACCATGGCGTCGGTTCGTTCTTCTTCTCCTTCGTGCTCGGCTACAACGAAAGCAAACTCGGCGCCGCCAAGCCCCAGGATTGGACCGCGCTGTTCGACACCAAGACCTACCCCGGCAAACGCGCCCTCTACAAATGGCCCAGCCCTGGCGTGCTCGAACTGGCCCTGCTCGCCGACGGCGTGCCCGCCGACAAACTCTACCCCCTGGACCTGGACCGCGCCTTCAAGAAACTCGACACCATCAAAAAAGACATCATCTGGTGGGGCGGCGGCGCGCAATCGCAGCAACTGCTGGCCTCCGGCGAAGTCAGCATGGGCCAGTTCTGGAACGGTCGCATCCACGCCCTGCAGGAAGATGGCGCACCGGTGGGCGTCAGCTGGAAGCAGAACCTGGTCATGGCCGACATCCTCGTCGTGCCTAAGGGCACCAAAAACAAAGCCGCCGCGATGAAGTTCCTGGCCAGTGCCAGCAGCGCCAAGGGCCAGGCCGATTTCTCCAACCTGACCGCTTATGCACCGGTGAATATCGACAGCGTGCAGCGCCTGGATTCAGTCCTGGCGCCCAACCTGCCGACGGCGTATGCCAAGGACCAGATCACCCTCGATTTCGCCTACTGGGCCAAGAACGGTCCGGCCATTGCGACACGGTGGAATGAATGGCTAGTCAAATGAAAATGACGGCAACCACACCGACCGGGAGCGCCCTCGGCGCTGCCGGCGCGGTTTGCAGCAAAGCCGTATCGCCGCCCCTGGCCCAGCGCTGGCGCGGGGCGGGCAACCTGATCCCGGCCCTGCTGTTCCTCGGCCTGTTCTTCCTCGCACCGCTGATCGGGCTGTTGCTGCGCGGCGTGCTGGAGCCCGTGCCGGGCCTGGGCAACTATGAACAGCTGTTCGCCAACTCGGCCTACGCCCGCGTGCTGCTCAACACCTTTTCGGTGGCGGGCCTGGTGACCCTGTTCAGCCTGTTGCTGGGCTTCCCGCTGGCCTGGGCGATTACCCTGGTGCCACGCGGCTGGGGCCGCTGGATGCTGAATATCGTGCTGCTGTCGATGTGGACCAGCCTGCTGGCCCGCACCTATTCCTGGCTGGTGCTGCTGCAAGCCTCGGGGGTGATCAACAAGGCGCTGCTGGCCATGGGCATCATCGATGTGCCCCTGGAGATGGTGCACAACCTGACGGGCGTGGTGATCGGCATGAGCTACATCATGATTCCGTTCATCGTGCTGCCGTTGCAGGCGACCATGCAGGCCATCGACCCGATGATCCTGCAGGCCGGCTCCATCTGTGGCGCGAGCCCGTGGACCAACTTCTTCCGGGTGTTCCTGCCGCTGTGCCGGCCGGGGTTGTTTTCCGGCGGCTTGATGGTGTTCGTGATGTCCCTCGGTTACTACGTCACCCCGGCGCTGCTCGGCGGTGCGCAGAACATGATGCTGCCCGAGTTCATCATCCAGCAGGTGCAGTCGTTCCTCAATTGGGGCCTGGCCAGTGCCGGTGCCGCGTTGCTGATCTTCATCACGCTGGTGCTGTTCTACTTCTACCTGAAGCTTCAGCCGGAATCCCCGGTTGGCGCCAGCCATGCGAGGTAAGCCGTCATGCTGCTGACTCCGAATGCCATGAGCCGCAGGATGCGTCTGGGCCTCTACGCCACCACCGGTTTGATTGGGCTGTTCCTGCTGCTGCCGATCGTGTTTATCGTGCTGCTGTCGTTCGGCTCGTCGCAATGGCTGGTGTTCCCGCCACCGGGCTGGACGCTGAAATGGTACGGCCAGTTCTTCTCCAACGCCGACTGGATGAACGCGGCGCTGGCCAGCCTCAAGGTCGCCGTGCTGACCACCGTGTTCGCCGTGGCGCTGGGCCTGCCCAGCGCATTTGCCCTGGTGCGCGGGCGCTTCCCCGGCCGCGAACTGCTCTATGGCCTGTTCACCCTGCCGATGATCGTGCCACTGGTGATCATCGCCGTGGCGGTGTACGCGCTGTTCCTCAAGCTCGGCTACACCGGCACGATGTTCGCCTTTGTGGTCAGCCACGTGATTGTCGCGTTGCCGTTCACCATCATCTCGATCATCAACTCGCTGAAACTGTTCGATCAGTCGATTGAAGACGCCGCGGTGATCTGCGGTGCGTCGCGCCTGCAGGCGGTGTTCAAGGTGACCTTCCCGGCGATTCGCCCGGGGATGGTGGCCGGTGCGCTGTTCGCCTTTCTCGTGTCATGGGACGAAGTGGTGCTCAGCGTGATGATGGCCAGCCCGACCCTGCAAACCCTTCCCGTGAAAATGTGGACCACCCTGCGTCAGGACCTGACACCCGTGATCGCCGTCGCCTCGACGCTGCTGATCGGCCTCTCGGTGCTGGTCATGGTCATCGCCGCCGCCGTTCGCCGGCGCACAGAAACCCGCGCTTGAGCGCCCAGGAGCAGAACATGAGTGCAGTGATCCAAGATGCCGCGCAGAACCCTGGCCAACCTCTGGTCAGCCTGCGCAACCTGAACAAGTTCTATGGCGAATTCGCCGCCGTGGACAACATCTCGCTGGACATCAAGGACGGCGAGTTCCTCACCTTCCTCGGCTCCAGCGGCTCGGGCAAAAGCACCACCCTGTCGATGCTCGCCGGCTTTGAAACGCCGAGCAGCGGCGAGATCCTGGTGAGCGGCCAATCGCTGGTCAACGTACCGCCGCACAAGCGCGACATCGGCATGGTGTTCCAACGCTACTCGCTGTTCCCGCACCTGTCGGTACGCGACAACATCGCCTTCCCCCTGGCGATCCGCAAACTGGCCAGTGACGAGCGCGAGAAGCGCGTCGACGCCATGCTCAAGCTGGTGCAACTGGAACAGTTCGCCCATCGCCGCCCGTCGCAACTGTCTGGCGGCCAGCAACAGCGCGTCGCCATCGCCCGGGCGCTGGTGTACGAGCCGCGTATCCTGCTGATGGACGAACCGCTCGGCGCCCTCGACAAGAAGCTGCGTGAGGACTTGCAGGACGAGCTGCGCCAGTTGCATCGGCGCCTGGGCATCACCATCGTCTACGTGACCCACGATCAGGAAGAAGCCATGCGCCTGTCCCAGCGCATCGCGATTTTCAGCCACGGCAAGATCGTCGGCCTGGGCAGCGGTTTCGACCTGTACCAGAACCCGCCGAATGCGTTTGTCGCCTCATTCCTGGGCAACTCCAACTTCCTCAAGCTCAAGGCCCAGGGCAACGCGGCGGCGTCGTTCGAAGGCCAATCCCTGTCGATCCGCCTGATCGGCGGCCTGCGCAGCGAGCAGGACGTGCTGCTGATGGTGCGCCCGGAAAAAGCCCTCGCGCTGAGCGTCGAACAGGCCGCCGGGCAACCATTGGCCGCAGGCTGGAACGAAGTGTCGGCCATCGTCGGCGAAGTGCTGTTTCTCGGTGAAAGCCAGACCTGCAGCGTGAAAACCCTGGGCGGCACCTCGATGACGGTCAAGGCATTGTCCGCCGCCGGCATGCCGCTCAAGGCCGGCGACCCGGTGCGCGTGCGCTGGGCCACGGCGGATGCCTGCGTGTACACCGAATGGGCCGAAAGCGATCTGAACAAAGCCGCCGGCGCCCATTAAGCCAAACAAAAAGCTGAACCATCCCCTGTAGGAGCTGGCTTGCCAGCGAAAAAACCACAGCCGCCGCGGACATCCAGGCGTCCCACGTCATCGTTAACGACCATCGCCGGCAAGCCGGCTCCTACAGGGTTATGCCCCCACGGTAGGAGCTGGCTTGCCAGCGAAAAACCCACAGCCACCGCAGGCATCCAGGCTTCCCGCGTCATCGTTAACGACCATCGCCGGCAAGCCGGCTCCTACAGGGTTATGCCCCATGGTAGGAGCTGGCTTGCCAGCGAAAAACCCACAACCACCGCGGGCATCCAGGCTTCCCCCGTCATCGTTGACGACCATCGCCGGCAAGCCGGCTCCTACAGGGTTATGCCCCCACGGTAGGAGCTGGCTTGCCAGCGAAAAAACCACAGCCACCGCGGGCATCCAGGCTTCCCGCGTCATCGTTAACGACCATCGCCGGCAAGCCGGCTCCTATAGAACTCTGCGCTCGAAAATCGCGCCCTCGATGCCCAGCACCTCGCAGGTATCGGCATAGATCCCCACGCCCTTCTCCCATACGTGCTTGATCGACTGGTCGGCGCAACGAATCTGGTAATTGAGTTCGAACGGTTCCTGGCGCGACAACGCATATTGCACCTCGCGCCATACGTAGTCGGCATCCTCGGCGAGGATCAGGCTGTTGTAGGTGAACTCATGGTTGTCCACCAACCGCTCGGCGGGGTAGCCGGTCAATTGCAGGCAGCCGGCACTGACGAATTCCATGGTCCAGTCGCGGTTGTTACGGCCGCGATAGATCAGCCCAGGCATGCTGTCGAGCAAACTCATGCTGCTGCGTTGGCTGGCCTGCAGGGCGATTTCGCGGCGCTTGTGCGCGGTGATATCTCCGGCCACCAGGTAGAAGCCCTGCGGGCCGCGCTTGAGACTGACCTCGAACCAGCGCAGCTCGCCGCACGGATGCACGAAGCGCAGGCGTTGGTTGAACGAGGTCTCGGGACGCCGGCGCAGCTCATGCAAGGCCTGGCGCCACAGCGGGCGGTCTTCCTGGTGGACGTAGTCGACGACGTTGCGCTCCGCGCCCGGCGCGCCCATCAACTCGGCCCAGGCCAGGTTGAAGTGGGCGATCTGGCCGTTGTCGCGCAGGTGCAGCAAGGCGGCGGGAAAACAATCCATCAGGTGCGCGGGCGATGTCTGCACCCAAGCGTCAGAGCTTTCCCTCATCTAGTGACGCTCCTCGTGTTTGAGCAAGGCGCCGCTGTGTACCCGGGCGGCCAGCTCCAGGCGCGAATGCAGATTGAGTTTCTGCAACAGGCTGCGCACATAGATTTTCACCGTGCCGTCGCTGATCCCCAGCTCCCTGCCGATCTGTTTATTGCTCATGCCGGCGGCGATCAGCGCCAGGGTCTGGCCTTCGCGTTCGGTGAGGTTTTCACCGCCCGGCGTCTCACCGTGTGGCCTGGGCTCGGCCGGGTCGGCGAGCAAGGCGATCAGGGTTGAGTCGAGCATGATCGCGCCCTTGTGGCAGTTGCGCATATACGCCAGCAACGCCTCGGGCTCGGTTTCCTTGAGCACATAACCGCTGGCGCCCAGGCGCAGGGCGCTGAGCAGTTCGGCGCGGTCCATCGAAGCGGTGAGCACCACCACCTGGCAGTCCAGGCGCAATTGGCGCAGCTCGTCCAGCACCTGCAGGCCGCTCAGGCCAGGCATGTGCAGATCCAGCAACACCTGCTGCGGCGTCAGGCTCACGGCCAGGTTGATGCCCTCCCGGCCACTGGCCGCCTGCCCCACCACTTCAAAGTCGTCGCTGGCATCGAACAGTTGCGCCAGGCCTTTGCGAAACAGTGGGTGATCATCGATCAGTAATAAGGTCGTGCAGTCCATCGAGACTCCCGTGTGGCAGGTCGTGGTGGCGGCGCAGGCCAAGATGCACGCGCACGCCGTGCGGGCGGATCGCTTCAATGCTCAGTCGCGCGCCGATGCTGGCGGCGCGCTCGCGGATAATCGCCAGGCCGAAATGGTTATGCTCATCGCAAGCCGGGCTCAAGCCGATGCCATCGTCCTCCACCGACACCGAGGCATCGCCGTCCTGGGTCTGGCGCAGTTCAATACGCACATGCCGCGCGTGGGAATGGCGCACCGCATTGGCCAGGGCCTCGCGAACAATTTGCAGGATCTGCAATTCGGTTTCCGGGCTCAGGGCATCGTCGGCCAGGCGGTTATCCAACTCGAACACGATGATGCAACGCCGCGAAAACTCCGCGACGGAGTCGGCCAGGGCCTGGCGCAGTGAGCGTCCGTCCATGGTCAGGCGTGCGCTGGTGATCAGCTCGCGCACCTGGCGTTGCAACTGGCTGAGGCCGGCGCACAGGTCCTGCAGGGCAGGCGCGCCCAGCTGTGACTGCAAGCCGTGGGCCTGGAACGCCAGGTAACCCAACTGTTGCGCCACCGAATCGTGCAGCTCACGGGCCAGCGCGCCGTGGCGCGACGTTGCCTGCCTGCGCTGCTGCTCACGGTTGTCGCTGCGCAGACGCACGCTGACCGCCACGGCTTGCGCTGCTTCCTCCAGCAACTGGCGCCAACTGGCACCGGCCCGTCGGGGGGTGTCGAGCAGTAACGCGCCTTTTTCACCCTCGGGCAAGGCGCACACCAATCGGTGTACCCCGCGTTGCCGGCAAGGGCCGCAGGCCTGGGGCGTGTCCATCGCACTCGCGTCGCGCCAGGGGCAGCGCGCCACGTTCTGGCAGCCCTCGATCAAGCCACGTCGCGTCGGGCCCAGGTCTTCGCCGCCCAGGATCAGGTTGAGCCTGGCGGCGGGCAGCAGTGCGTCGAAACGGTCCAGAAAACCCGACAAGGCACCGTCAGCGTGCAGGGGCAACCCGGCCAACAGCCTGCGCACGCTGCGCGCCTGTTCGGGGCGCACAGGCCCCAACCAGAGCGGCCAGCTCTTCGGTCGCGTTCGCACTCTTCGATAACTCCCCGTCCGGTTGCTGAGCATTAGTGCAAGACCAGCAACTTCCATGCCCCGAACGCCAGTGCGACAAGGCTTATCTCCAAAGGCATAGCCCTTTTTCCAGATTGAGAAGATTTTCCTCATAGGAAACGATCTCTCCCAACAGGAAACAAAACGCACCTTGGAGAGCCCGCATGACGCACACCCACAACCGCCCCATCGTGGTGATGCAATCGGCAACCGCCGGCATGGCGGTTGCCGCCGACCTGCACAAGCCTTTGCTGCTGAGCGGCGAACAACCCGACTTCAGCCGGCGTTTACAACAGGCATTGGCCAGCGCAACCGTGGGTTGTCGGCTCTACCTGTTGGGCGATGAGGCCTTTGTCTGGCGCATTCACGCCGAAGCCCGAGCCGCCGGCCTGGAAGACGACGAGATCAGCGTGACCTGCACGATGCCCGGCCTGCGCCAGGTGTATTGCGCCCATTGCGGGTTGACCCAGACCGCAGGCCCAGAGCCGGTGTTGAACTGCATCGGCTGCAACGTCGGGCTGGAAGTGCGCGCACACTTTTCCCGGCGCCTGGGGGCTTACCTCGGCGTGTGCATCAACCCCGACCAGCCCTACGCGGGGTTCCAGCCATGAGCGCCGCCCTCAAGGTTCAGGTCAGTGCGGCCAGAATGCTCACCCCCGTGGTGCGCGAGTTCACCCTGACCGCCTGCGACGGCGCCCTGCCCGCTTTCTCGCCCGGCAGCCACGTACAGGTGCATCTGCCGCTGGCCGAGGGCACGGTGCGTAACGCCTACTCGCTGACCAGCGACCCGGCGCACACGCGCCACTACCGCATCGCCGTGCGCCTGCAGGACGCGTCTCGCGGCGGTTCGCAGTACTTGCATCGCCAGGTGCAGGTCGGCGACACCTTGCGGATTTCGCCGCCGGCCAATCTGTTCGCGCCCCATGGCACCGCACGCCGGCACATCCTGATCGCCGCCGGCATCGGCATCACGCCGTTCATGGCCTATATCGCCACGATGGAACAACAGCAGGCCGACTTCGAACTGCATTACCTGTTCCGGCCAGGCCTCAGCGACGCCTACCTCGATGAATTGCAACAGCGCCTCGGCCCGCGCCTGCACGCCTACGACCGCCGCCCGGACCTGAGCCGCATCCTCGCCAACCGGCCGCTGGGCAGCCACGTCTACACCTGTGGCCCGCAACCCTTGATCGAGGCGGTCGAGCAACACGCCGATCGCCTCGGTTGGCCGCGCAATCGGCTGCATGCCGAGGCGTTCAAAGGCGCGCAACCGGGCCAGCCGTTCGACCTGCAACTGCTGCGCAGTGGCCGCACCCTGCGCGTGGAGGCCGAGCAGAGCCTGCTCGAAGCCTTGGAGCACGCGGGGTTGCAGGTGCCCAACCTGTGCCGTGGTGGGGTCTGCGGCCAGTGCATCACGCGCCATCAAGGCGGTGCCATCGAACACCGCGACAGTTTCCTCAGCCCGGCCGAGCAGGCCGAATTTCTGATGCCCTGCGTCTCACGCGGCAGCG
This sequence comes from Pseudomonas sp. K8, assembly GCF_014889455.1. NCBI lineage: Bacteria > Pseudomonadati > Pseudomonadota > Gammaproteobacteria > Pseudomonadales > Pseudomonadaceae > Pseudomonas > Pseudomonas sp. K8. Next base: position 33,877 of record NZ_VJWO01000038.1, on the reverse strand, counting down.
GCCCCTGCGTTTCGCTGGACCTATAGGAGTGAGTGCCATGCCCCTGCAATCGAGCCCTGTGCTGAGCTATCGCGACGATTTCAGCTTTCGCAACAGCCCGGCGGCGATCCGTCGCTTCCCGTTTCCGTTTATCGAGGACAGCTACCTGTACTCGGTGAACATCGAACCGGCCACCTCCCGCGACCCGGGTTCCGTCTACGAGCACGCCTTCGACATCGACGAGCACTACCGCTCGGAAATGGCCGAACGCGCCCTGATCCTGGACAACGACCCGCGCCGCTACCTGGTGATGCCGCACATGCAAGCGGCGGCCTGGGATGCGCTGCAAATGCTCATGGAAAACCTCGCCGTCGACTACCCGCAGTGGTTCAGCCTGGTGCGTGACGGCGACCGCTGGCACTGGCGCAACCACCTGCTGCAGATCGATCAACCGTTCATCTTCGGCGATGCCGCCAGCCTGCCCTGCGCACCGCTGGAATACATCGGCCGCCAGGTGCAAGGGGATTTCGCCCTGCTCGACCAGCGCGACGGCGACCTGTACATGGACGCCGGCCTGGTCACCAGCCCGGCCGACTGGTCACTGGCGTTCGATGCCGGGATGAGTTTCAAGCAGTGGCATGCACCGGTGCCCATGGCCCACCAGATGGGCGTGTTCGAGCGCGCGCTGAAGTACCTGCTCAACCTGCAGGCCGGCCAGCCGGTCCGGCGCCTGAACTGGACCCTGACCATCAACCCGCGCCTGGATTCGTCGCCGGAAACCTTCCATCAATGGGGCGCCGACCGCGGCCGGATCACCGCGCAGAACGTCGGGCAACAGGTGCATCTGCGGGTCGAACTGCAAGTGATGGCGCGCCTGCCGCGCAGCAACGCAGTGATGTTCAGCATTCGCACCTACCTGATCAGCCTGGACGAACTGGTCAGCCACCCCGGCTGGGGCTGCCGCCTGCACCGCGTGCTGCGCGACCTGCCCGATGCCATCGCCGACTACAAGGGCATGACCCGCTATCGACAGACCCTGGTCGAGTGGCTGAGCCAGTTCGATCCACTCGCCTGAACCTTTTCCCGGTGCTCCTTTTCACAGCAAGGAATCTCACATGACCCACTCCTGGCGTATTTCTGCATTGGCCGAGCGGCACCGCGCGCTCGGCTCGAACCTCGAAGACTGGAACGGCATGGGCACCGCCTGGACCTACCGCAGCGCGCTGGCCGATCACCACGAAGCGATCCGCACCCGCGCCGGCCTGATGGATGTATCGGGCCTGAAAAAAGTCCACTACGTCGGTCCGCACGCCGAAAGCCTGTTGCAGTGGGCCACCACCCGCGACATCGCCAAGCTCTATCCCGGCAAATCGGTGTATGCGTCGATGCTCGACGAGGACGGCAAATTCGTCGATGACTGCATCGTCTACCGCACCGGGCCCAATGCGTTCATGGTCGTGCATGGCGCCGGCACCGGGCATGAAATGCTGGTGCGCTCGGCCCAGGGCCGGCAAGTGGCGGTGCTGTTCGACGACGATCTGCACGACCTGTCGCTGCAAGGCCCGCTGGCGGTGGATTTTCTCGCCGAGCACGTGCCTGGCATCCGCCAGCTGCCGTACTTCCATCACCTGCAAACGCGCCTGTTCGAGCGCCCGGTGATGATCTCCCGCACCGGCTACACCGGCGAGCGCGGCTACGAGATTTTCTGCAAGGCCGCCGACGCCCCGTTCCTGTGGGACAGCATCCTCGAACAGGGCGCGAGCCTGGGAATCATTCCCTGCGCCTTCACCGCCCTGGACTGGCTGCGAGTGGAAAGCTCGCTGATGTTTTTCCCCTACGACAACTCGCAGATGTACCCCTTCGCCGACCAGAAGGCCGGCGACACCCTGTGGGAAATGGGCCTGGACTTCACGGTTTCGCCCGGCAAACAAGCGTTCCGAGGCGCCGAAGAACACCTGCGCCTGCGCGGCCAGGAGCGCTTCAAGATCACCGGCGTGCTGCTCGACGGCGTGCGCCCGGCCGAGGCTGGCGACACCTTGTGGCAGGGCAACCAGCAAGTCGGCGTGATCACCTGCGGCATGTATTCGCGCCTGAGCAAACGCTCGATGGCCATCGCGCGCATGAGCGTCGCCTGCGCCGTACCCGGCATCCCGTTGCAGGTGCGCGGCAGCTTCGAAGGCACCGCCACCACCCACGCCCTGCCCTTCGACGACCCGCAAAAAACCAAGCGCACGGCCAAGGGCTGAGCCTTCCTTCACCGCATTCAGGAGCCTTCGATGGACGCCTCAAGCGAACATTACATTCTCAAGATCACCTGCCCGGCGGCGTCCGGGATCGTCGCCGCGATCAGCGCCTGCCTGGCCCGGCAGCAGTGCTACATCAGCGAGTTGGCGCAATTCGACGACGAGTTCACCGGGCAGTTTTTCATGCGCGCGGTGTTCCGTTTCAACAAGGGCGTCAGCGGTGATATCGGCGACCTGCGCAAAGGCCTGGGCGAGCTCGCCGGCGGCTTCGACATGCAGTGGCAGTTGTTCAGCTCACGCCAGCCGACCCGCGTGCTGCTGATGGTCAGCAAGTTCGACCATTGCCTCACCGACCTGCTCTACCGCCACCGTAAAGGCGAAATGGACATGACCATCACCGCCGTGGTCTCCAACCACCTGGACCTGCGGGCGATGGCCGAGCGTGAGGGCATCCGCTTCATCTACCTGCCCATCACCAAGGACACCAAGGCCGGCCAGGAAGCCGAACTGATGCGTATCGTCGAAGACACCCAGACCGATCTGGTAGTGCTCGCGCGCTACATGCAGATCCTGTCCGACGGCCTGTGCCAGCAACTGTCGGGGCGGGCGATCAACATCCACCACTCGTTCCTGCCCGGTTTCAAGGGCGCCAAGCCGTATCACCAGGCCTATGACCGGGGGGTGAAGCTGATCGGCGCCACCGCCCACTACGTCACCAGCGACCTCGACGAGGGCCCGATCATCGAGCAGGAAATCCAGCGCGTCGACCATACGCACTTGCCCGATTCACTGGTCGCCATCGGCCGCGACACCGAAACCGTCGCCCTTTCCAAAGCCCTGAAATACCACCTGGAACACCGGGTGTTCATCAACCACGACAAGACAGTGATCTTTCGCTGAAACCCTTCAGGAGGCACGCTCATGACTCTACGTGTAGCAATCATCGGCGCCGGCCCATGCGGCCTGGCACAACTTCGCGCCTTCCAGTCGGCCCGCGACAAGGGCGCCGCCATTCCCGAACTGGTGTGCTTCGAGAAACAGCAGGACTGGGGCGGCATGTGGAACTACACCTGGCGCACCGGCCTGGACGAAAACGGCGAGCCGGTGCATGGCAGCATGTACCGCTACCTGTGGTCCAACGGCCCCAAGGAATGCCTGGAGTTCGCCGATTACACCTTTGAAGAACATTTCGGCCGGCCCATCGCCTCCTATCCGCCCCGCGAAGTGTTGTGGGACTACATCAAGGGCCGGGTGGAAAAGGCCGGCGTGCGCGACTACATCCGCTTCAACAATGTGGTGCGCCAGGTCACCTTCGACGAACAGACCCAGCGCTTCACCGTGTACGCCCACGACTACACCCACGACACCTTGACCTGTGAAGAATTCGACTACGTGATCAACGCCTGCGGCCACTTCTCCACGCCCAAGGTGCCGTACTTCGAAGGCTTCGAGCAGTTCGCCGGGCGCATCCTGCATGCCCATGACTTTCGCGAGGCGCTGGAATTCAAGGACAAGGACCTGCTGATCATCGGCAGCAGCTATTCGGCCGAGGACATCGGCTCGCAATGCTACAAATATGGCGCGCGCAGCATCACCAGCTGTTACCGCACCACGCCCATGGGCTATGCGTGGCCGGACAACTGGGAAGAAAAGCCGCTGCTGCAACGCCTGGAAAACAACCGTGCGTTCTTTGCCGATGGCAGCAGCAAGCACATCGACGCGGTGATCCTGTGTACCGGCTACAAGCACCACTTCCCGTTCCTGCCGGATGAGCTGAGCCTCAGGACCGACAACCGCCTGTGGCCGATGAACCTCTACAAGGGCGTGTTCTGGGAACCCAACCCGCGGCTGATCTACCTCGGCATGCAGGACCAGTGGTACTCGTTCAACATGTTCGACGCCCAGGCCTGGTATGCCCGCGATGTGATCCTGGGGCGTATCCCATTGCCCAGCCAGGCCGCGATGATCGCCGACAGCCAGCAATGGCAGGCACGGGAACTGACCCTGGAAACCAACCAGCAGATGTTCGAGTTCCAGGGCGCCTACATCCAGCACCTGGTGGACGCCACCGACTACCCGGATTTCGACATCGCCGCCGTCAACGAGACCTTTCTGCACTGGAAGCACGACAAGGCCGAAAACATCATGGGCTATCGCGACAAGTCCTACCGCTCGCTGATGACCGGCACCCAGTCGCCGCCGCACCACACCCCGTGGCTGCTGGCCCTGGACGACTCGATGGCGGCGTACCTGGGCGAGCCCGTGACGCCCATCAAATCAGTCGGCTGAGCGGGTGCCCATGATGAATGCTCCGCGTGTTTCCCACCCGCGAGAACCCGGGCTGTTTGCCCGGGCGCCGAACCTCGAACGCTACCGCGTGGCCGCCGGCGGTGTGACGCTGGTCGACCTGCAGCCCGGCGACGGCCTGCAGGTGATCGACCTCGAAGGCCGGCAAACCTGCGAACTGCTGGCCCTCGACGCCAGCGGCCGCAGCGCCCTGGCGAGCTGGGGGCTGAGCGGCTCGAGCGCCTGCCGCGTGCCACCGCGTGTCGGCCAGGCGCTCAAGCGGCGCGGCATCGACGCGCAGGCACTGCCCCTGGCCGCCGCGCTGTGGGACGACGCCAGCCCGCCCGGTCACACTCGGCAGTTTGTCGCCCATGACCGCCTGCTGGTGATCGTCGCCGCTCCTGCCGGGCCCACCGCCGTCGACCGGCAATACCGGCCCAGCGAACTGCGCCTGCTGGTGACACGGGCCAACCCGTCGCCCCTGCTGGTGCCTGCCCTGCCCGAGCCATTGGGCGAGGTGCTGGACGAGTTCACCGTGCGCGCGGGCACGGCCCACGGCTACAGCGTCGCCAAGGGCCAGTACGTGCAGGTGCTGGACGTCGCCGGCCGCCAGTGTTCGGACTTCGTCGCCCTCGACCGCCGCGCCCTGGATCGCGGCGTGGAGCTGGACCTCGACCAGACCGTGACGCGCACGCTGAACGGCAGCGCCTACCCGGCGCCGGGGCTGTTCTCGAAGTTTTTCGACCGCCGGATGCAGCCGATGCTGGAGGTGGTGCAGGACACCGTCGGGCGCCACGACGCCTTCGCCCTGGCCTGCGCGGCGCGCTACTACGAATCCCATGGCTATTTCGGGCACGACAACTGCAGCGACAACCTCAGCCGCGTACTCGCGCCCTACGGCGTGCAAGCGCGCAACGGCTGGCCGGCGATCAATTTCTTCTTCAACACCGGCATTGATGCACACCAGCAGATGACCCTGGATGAGCCGTGGTCGCGGCCCGGCGACTACGTACTGCTGCGGGCCATGACCGAGCTGGTGTGCGGCAGTACCTCGTGCCCGGATGACATCGACCCGGCCAATGGCTGGAACCCGACCGATATCCATGTCCGTATCTACCGCGAGAAGGAGCGTTTTTCCATCGCCATGAGCACTCGAACCACGGCCGATGCCGACCCGATACTGACCCGTGAGACCGCGTTCCACTCACGCACCAGCGCCCTCACCGGCAGCTTCATCGACTACCGCAACTGGTGGCTGCCGTTGCGCTACGACGGTTATGGCGCCACCGAGGAATACCTCGGCTGCCGCGAACGCGTGGCCGTGATGGACCTGACCGCCCTGCGCAAATTCGAGATCATCGGCCCCGACGCCGAAGCCCTGTTGCAATACTGCCTGACCCGCGACGCGCGGCGCCTGGCGGTGGGCCAAGTGGTCTATTCGGCGATGTGCCACGAACACGGCGGCATGCTCGACGACGGCACCCTGCTGCGCCTGGGCCCGGACAACTTCCGCTGGATCTGCGGCGAAGACTACGCCGGTGTGTGGCTGCGCGAGCAGGCCCACAAACTGGGGATGAAGGTGTGGGTCAAGTCCGCCAGCGAGCAAATTCACAACCTGGCGGTGCAAGGGCCGCTCAGCCGCGAGCTGCTCAAGCAGATGGTCTGGACGCCGCCCACCCAACCGAGTGTGGACAGTCTCGGCTGGTTCCGCTTCCTGGTCGGCCGGCTGGACGGTTTCGAGGGCTGCCCGTTGATGATTTCGCGCACCGGCTACACCGGCGAACTGGGCTTTGAGGTGTGGTGCCAGCCCGAAGACGCCGAACGGGTGTGGGACCGCATCTGGCAACTCGGCCAACCCTTGGGCCTGGTGCCCCTCGGCCTGGAAGCGCTGGACCTGTTGCGCATCGAAGCCGGGCTGATTTTTGCCGGCTACGAGTTCAGCGACCAGACCGACCCGTTCGAGGCCGGCATCGGCTTCAGCGTGCCACTCAAGAGCAAGACCGATGATTTTATCGGCCGCGACGCCCTGTTGCGGCGCAGCGCCCATCCCAGCCACAAGCTGGTCGGCCTGCACCTCGGCGGCAACGAGGCGGCCCACCACGGCGACCCGGTGTACCACGGCCGCGCCCAGGTCGGGGTCATCACCAGCGCCTGCCGCTCACCGTTGCTGGCCAGCAATATCGCGCTGTGCCGGGTCGACGTGAGCTGCGCCGAGCCCGGCACCCTGCTTGAGATTGGCAAAGTCGATGGCCTACAGAAGCGCATCAGCGCCACGGTCAGCGCAGCGATTTTCTATGACCCGGACAAGAGCCGCGTGCGTAGCTGATCGTCCCGATACCGATGTGTGCCACCCCACTTTGACTGCCCACTTTGATTGCCCTTCTTAACCGCTACTCAGACATGGGAATACGAAGATGGAAGCGACGACGTTCGAGGCTGTACCGCAGGCTGCCCGCTCAGTGGGCAGCCTGCACCGCAAGATCGATTGGCGCGGTGCATTCTGGGTCGCCAGTGGCGTGCCCGCGCTGGTGCTGTTCTCCATCGGCGCGATTGCCGCCACGGTGGGCAAACCGGCCTGGATCGTGTGGATCGTGTCGATCCTGTTCGGGTTTATCCAGGCCTTCACCTATGCCGAGATCGCCGGGCTGTTCCCGCACAAGTCCGGCGGCGCCTCGGTGTACGGCGCGGTGGCCTGGGTGCGCTACAGCAAGTTGATCGCGCCGGTGTCGGTGTGGTGCAACTGGCTGGCCTGGTCGCCGGTGCTGTCCATCGGCTCGGGGCTGGCGGCGGGGTATATCCTCACCGCGCTGTTTCCCGCCGATGCGCTGATCAACACCTGGCAACTGACCCTGCTTGACCTGGGTTGGGTCAAGAGCGGCCTGTCGTTGCGCATCAACGCGACGTTCGCCATTGGCCTGTTGATTCTGCTCACGGTGTTTGCCGTGCAGCATGGCGGCATCCTGCGCTCGGCGCGGCTGACGCTGGTGCTCGGGGTCACCTCGCTGATCCCACTGTTGCTGGTGGGCGTGGTGCCGTTGTTCACCGGGGACGCGACCCAGGCCAACTTCCTGCCGCTGTTCCCGCTGGCCCATGACGCGGCCGGGCAAGTCATCGACGGCCCGTGGGATATGTCCGGCTGGTCGCTGATGGCCGGCGGGCTGTTCATGGCCGCGTGGTCCACCTACGGGTTCGAAACGGCGGTGTGCTACACCCGCGAGTTCAAGGACCCCAAGCGTGACACCTTCAAGGCGATCTTCTACGCCGGCCTGCTGTGCATCCTGGTGTTCACCCTGGTGCCGCTGGCGTTTCAAGGCAGCCTGGGGCTGGGCCAACTGGTGACCCCGGCGGTGCTCGACGCCAGCGGCGCGGTAGTGACTCCGGCGGTGTACAGCGGCCTGCTGTCGCCGGCGATCTACAGCGGCATGGGCGTTGGCCAGGTGATGGCCGACAGCATCGGCGGCGGCAAGGTGGTCGCCAATATCGTGCTGATCATGCTGGTGCTCGCCACGTTGCTGGCGATCATGACCTCGATGTCCGGCTCGTCGCGCACCCTGTATCAGGCGTCGGTGGACGGCTGGCTGCCCAAATACCTGGGGCGCACCAACGAACACGGTGCGCCCACGGCGGCGATGTGGACCGACCTGTCGTTCAACCTGCTGTTGTTGCTGATGTCGGACTATGTGTTCGTGCTGGCGGCGTCCAACGTCAGCTACATCATTTTCAACTTCCTCAACCTCAACGCCGGCTGGATCCACCGCCTCGACCGCCCCGACTGGGTGCGCCCGTACAAAGCCCCCACCGTGCTGCTGGCGGCCGGCGGCGTGCTGAGCTTCGTCAACCTGGCGTGCATGGGCCTGGGTGCGGATATCTGGGGCGCAGGCACGCTGGTCACCGGCTTGCTGCTGGCGCTGTTGATCCTGCCGGTGTTCTGCTACCGCCACTATGTGCAGGACAAAGGCCGCTTCCCCGCGGCCATGCTCAGTGACTTGTATATCCAGGCCGATGACGGCCAACGCCGCGCCGGCTGGCTGCCCTACGCCACACTGATCGCCGGTGTGCTGGTGGTGTATGCCTGCCATCAACTGGTAGCCTGAATGCCGTGGGCTGCCTATCGCTGAGGGATTTATCCCTCAGCGCCCCTATTTCTCCAGACAATGGTGACGCTTTTGACCAGCACTCTCCCTTCCCTTGCCCGCGATATCGACGGCAAGGCCATTTCTGCCCAGGTTCTCGACGAGGTTCGCGAAGAGGTCCTGCTGCTTGCCGCGCAAAAAATCTTCCCGGCCCTGGCTGTCGTGCTGGTGGGCGACGACCCGGCCAGCGAAGTGTATGTGCGCAACAAACTGCTGCGGGCCAAGGAAGTTGGGATTCGCTCCCTTGAATACCGGCTGCCGGATGACGCCAGCCAGGCGCAAGTGCTCGACCTGCTGGCCCAGTTGAACGCCGACGTTTCGGTCAACGGCGTGCTGGTGCAGTTGCCGTTGCCGGCGCATATCGACGAGGCGGCCGTGATCCATGCGATTGACCCGATCAAGGACGTGGACGGTTTCCACCGTGAGAACGTCGGCGGCCTGGTGCAAGGCATCGAGGTGCTCACGCCTTGCACGCCCAGCGGCTGCATGCGCCTGCTGCATGAAACCTGCGGCGATTTGAGTGGCTTGCACGCGGTGGTGATTGGCCGCTCGAACATCGTCGGCAAACCGATGGCGACCCTGCTGTTGCAGGCCAACTGCTCGGTCACCGTGGTGCATTCACGCAGCGTCGATGCTCAGGCATTGTGCCGCTTGGCCGATATCGTCGTCGCTGCGGTCGGGCGGCCGCAGTTGATCGATGCCAGCTGGCTCAAGCCTGGCGCGGTGGTGATCGATGTGGGGATCAACCGCATCAGCACCGAGACCGGTACGCGGTTGGTGGGCGATGTGGACTACGCCAGCGCACGCACCGTGGCCAGCGCGATTACGCCGGTGCCGGGTGGTGTGGGACCGATGACGATTGCCTACCTGCTGAAAAACACCCTGGTGGCGAGCCAGTTGCAACGCAAAGCCCTGCCCCGAGCGCTGGCGCCGCACCTGTAGGAGCGAGCTTGCTCGCGAAAAACGTCCAGGCAACGCGGTCATCCAGGATGCCCGCGTTATCGTTAACGACCTTCGCGAGCAAGCTCGCTCCTACAGGGTTCTCAGTGGTTGTAGGCGGCCAGGTCCCGACTCATGGGCACGCAGGCTGAAAAACACCCTGGTGGCGAGCCAGTTGCAACGCAAAGCCCTGCCCCGAGCGCTGGCTCCTACAGGGTTCTCAGGGGTTGTAGGCGGCCAGGTCCAGGCCCATCTCTTCCACCGACGCATGGGCACGCAGGCTGAAGAACAAAGCCCTGTCCCAGGCGCTGGCGCTGTACCTGTAGGAGCGAGCTTGCTCGCGAAAACCGTCCAGGCAACGCGGTCATCCAGGATGCCTGCGTTATCGTTAACGACCTTCGCGAGCAAGCTCGCTCCTACAGGGTTCTCAGGGGTTGTAGGCGGCCAGGTCCAGGCCCATCTCTTCCACCGACGCATGGGCACGCAGGCTGAAGAACAAAGCCCTGCCCCAGGCGCTGGCGCTGTACCTGTAGGAGCGAGCTTGCTCGCGAAAAACGTCCAGGCAACGCGGTCATCCAGGATGCCCGCGTTATCGTTAACGACCTTCGCGAGCAAGCTCGCTCCTACAGGGTTCTCAGGGGTTGTAGGCGGCCAGGTCCAGGCCCATCTCTTCCACCGACTCATGGGCACGCAGGCCGACCAGGGCATTGACCACCTTGAGGATGATCCAACTGACCACGAAGCAGTACACCGTAGTCAGCAACACCCCCTTGATCTGGGCGACGACTTGGCCGCCCATGGTCACGCCTTCCACCAGGCCGCCCATGGACGGCACGCAGAACACCCCGGTGAGCACCGCGCCGATCATGCCGCCGATGCCGTGCAGGCCGAATACGTCGAGGCTGTCGTCGTAGCCGAAGCGCCGCTTCAACACGGTCACGCTCAAGTAGCAGAACACCCCGCACAGCAAGCCGATGGCCAACGCGCCGCCGACGCCGACATAGGCGCACGCCGGGGTGATCCCCACCAGACCGGCCAATGCACCGCTGGCCAGGCCCAGGGCGCTGGGTTTGCCGACCTTGAACCACTCGGTGAACATCCAGCCGAGAATCCCCGCACACGCGCCCAGTTGGGTGTTGAGCATGACAATCCCCGAGGTGCCGTTGAGGCCGCCGCCGGAGCCGATATTGAAGCCGAACCAGCCGACCCAGAGCATCGCCGCACCGGCCATGGTCAGGCTCAGGTTGTGCGCGGGCATCGGCGTGTTCTGGTAGCCCTTGCGCTTGCCGAGGATCAGGCATGCGGCGAGCGCGGCCACACCGGCGTTGATGTGTACGGCGGTGCCGCCGGCAAAGTCGAGCACGCCCCAGTTATGCATCAAGGCCCCCGAACCGCCCCAGACCATATGCGCCACCGGGGCATACACCAGGGTGAACCAGATGGCCATGAACAGCAGCGCCGCCGAGAACTTCATGCGTTCGGCGAAGGCGCCGGCGATCAGCGCCGGGGTGATGATCGCGAAGGTCATCTGGACGGTCACAAACCCGCCTTCCGGAATATCCCCCACCAGGCTCTCGGGGGTCATGCCCGCCAGGAACGCGCGGCTCAGGCCGCCGACAAAACTGTTGAAGGTCACCTGCCCTTCGACCATGCCCGTGGTGTCCACCACCATGCTGTAGCCGTAGATCACCCACAGCACGCCCACCAGCCCGGCGACGCCAAAACACTGGGTGAACAGCGAGAGCATGTTTTTCGCCCGAACCAGCCCGCCGTAGAACAGCGCGAGCCCCGGCAGGCACATGAACAGCACCAGCACCGCGGCGGTGACCATCCAGGCGGTGCTGCCGGTGTTCAAGGTGGGCGCATCGGCGGCCTGGGCCAAGGGGGCGAAGGCACTGGCGGCCAATAAGCCGAAGAGGGATTTGCCGAGAAGACGATTGATCATGTTCAAAGCTCCTGCAAAAGATAGGGGAGATGCATGTAGGAGCGAGGGGGACGCCTAGTTCTTGCTCGCGAAAAACGTCCAGGCAACGCGGTCATCCAGGATGCCCGCGTTATCGTTAACGACCTTCGCGAGCAGGCTCGCTCCTACAGGGGTGGAACGCCGTAGCAGCCGGCAAGCCGGCTCGTAACTCAGTAACCGGAACCCGGTATCCAACGGGTCCCCGCCAACGGCACCCGGGCCATGGCGGCCGACTCCACCGTCAGCGCCACCAGGTCCTCGGGGTCGAGGTTGTGCAGGTGCGACTTGCCGCACGCACGGGCCATGGTCTGGGCTTCCAGCACCATCACCCGCAGGTAGTTGGCCAAACGACGCCCGCCTTCCACCGGGTCCAGGCGTTTCGACAGCTCCGGGTCCTGGGTGGTGATGCCGGCCGGGTCGCGGCCGTTCTGCCAGTCGTCGTAGAAGCCGGCGGCCGAGCCGATCTTTTTCAGTTCCGCGTCCAGCCGTGGGTGGTTGTCGCCCAGGGCAATCAACGCCGCCGTGCCGATGGCCACCGCATCCGCGCCCATCGCCATGGCCTTGGCCACATCGGCGCCGTTGCGAATCCCGCCCGACACAATCAACTGGACCTTGCGGTGCATGCCCATCTCTTGCAAAGCCTGTACCGCTTGCGGGATCGCCGACAAAATCGGGATGCCGACGTGTTCGATAAACACTTCCTGGGTCGCCGCGGTGCCACCCTGCATGCCGTCGAGCACGATCACATCGGCACCGGCCTTGACCGCCAGCTTCACGTCGTAATACGGCCGGCTGGCGCCGATTTTCACGTAGATCGGTTTTTCCCAATCGGTGATTTCGCGCAACTCGGCAATCTTGATCGCCAGGTCGTCCGGGCCGGTCCAGTCCGGGTGGCGGCAGGCGCTGCGCTGGTCCACGCCGATCGGCAAGGTACGCATGCCGGCCACGCGTTCGGTGACCTTCATGCCCAGCAACATGCCGCCACCGCCGGGCTTGGCGCCCTGGCCGAGGACGATCTCGATGGCGTCGGCCTTGCGCAGGTCATCGGGGTTCATGCCGTAGCGCGACGGCAGGTACTGGTACACCAGGTGCCGGGACTGGCCGCGCTCTTCCGGGGTCATGCCGCCGTCACCGGTGGTGGTGCTGGTGCCGGCGATACTCGCACCACGGCCCAGGGCTTCCTTGGCGTTGGCCGACAACGCACCGAAACTCATGCCGGCGATGGTCACCGGGATCTTCAGGCGGATCGGCTTCTTGGCGAAGCGGTTGCCGAGGATCACATCGGTGCCGCACTTCTCGCGATAGCCTTCCAGCGGGTAACGCGACACGCTGGCGCCCAGCAGCAGCAAGTCATCGAAGTGCGGCAACTTGCGCTTGGTACCGCCGCCGCGAATGTCGTAGATGCCGGTTTCGGCGGCACGCTGGATTTCCTGGATGGTCAGGCGGTCGAAGGTGGCCGACTCGCGCAACACTGGAGGGGTTTTTTCACTCATGGTGTAGCTCCTGGTTCAGTACGCGGAGGCGTTATCGACTTTGAAGTTGTACAGCTGGCGGGCCGAGCCGTAGCGCTTGAAATCCGCCGCGCGGTGGGCGAAACCGGCGCGATCGAGCAGCTCCTGCAGCTCTTGCAGGTGCTCGCTGCGCATCTCTTTTTCGACGCAATCGGAGCCCAGCGACTCGACCGTGCCCTTCACGTAGATGTGGGTCTCGTACAGCGAATCGCCCAGCGCATCGCCGGCATCGCCGCAGACGACCAGACGCCCGGCCTGGCCCATGAAGCAGCTCATGTGGCCGATGCTGCCGCCGACCACGATGTCGATGCCTTTCATGGAAATCCCGCAACGCGCCCCCGCGTCGCCTTCGATCACCAGCAAGCCGCCATGGGCCGTGGCCCCGGCCGCCTGGGACGCGCTGCCTTTTACGCGCACCGAACCAGACATCATGTTCTCGGCGCAGCCCACGCCGACGTTGCCGTGTACGGTGATCGACGCCTGTTGGTTCATGCCCGCGCAGTAGTAGCCGGCGTGGCCTTCGATATCGATGGACACCGCCTGATTCACCCCCACCGCAAGGTTGTGCTTGCCGTTGGAGTGGGTGACGCGCCACTCGTTGTCGATGGCCTGGGCGTGCAGCGCCTGGTTGAGGTCACGCACGGTGGCGGTGGAAAGGTCGATGGTTTTCATGTGTGCGCTCCTTAAGCTGACTGGCGTTCCCAGATGTACAAAGTGGCCGGTGCGGGCTCCCAGATGCGGGCATTCTCGATGCCTGGCAGGCTCGACAGCGCCTGGTACTCGGAGGCCATGGCGACGTAGTCGTCGGTCTCGGCGAGGATCGCCGGCTTGCACGCGATCGGATCGCGGATCACCGCAAAACCGTTGCGCGTGCCGATGGCGAAGGTGAAGAAGCCGTCGAGGTCTTCCAGGGCGTGGTCCAGCGCGTCTTTGAGCGAGTCGCCCTGTTGCAGGCGCCAGGTCAGGTAGCCGGCGGCGACTTCGGTGTCGTTGTCGGTTTCGAAATGGATGCCTTCGCGCTTGAGTTCCTGGCGCAGGCGGAAGTGGTTCGACAGCGAACCGTTATGCACCAGGCACAGGTCGGCACCGGTGGAAAACGGGTGGCTGCCTTCCATGGTCACCGCGCTTTCGGTGGCCATGCGGGTGTGGCCGATGATGTGGCTGCCCTGCATGCTCGCCAGGCCGAAGCGCTGGGAAATCTCCTGGGGCAGGCCCATGCCCTTGAGGATCTCGATGCTCTGCCCGGCGCTCATGACGCGCACGCTCGGCGCCAGTTCGGCCAGGGCCAGGCGTACCGGGGCTTCGTCGGCGTGGACCTTCAACACGGCGGCACTGGCGTTCTGAAACCAGTCCAGCGAACAGCCCAGGCGCCCTTCCAGCTCGCCCATCAGGGCTTTCCAGTCGAAGGCCTCGGTGGTCGCTTGCAGGGTCAGCTTGACCCAGCCGTCGGCGACTTCATCACCGTAGATGGCAAAGCCCGCACTGTCCGGGCCACGGTCGGTCATGGCCTGCAACATCGGTTCAAACAGCTGGCCGAGCTGGGGTTCCAACCGGGGGTTTTTCAGGTACAGACCTACGATTCCACACATATCAAGTCTCCGTCACACGGTGTCAGAAAAATTCGGTATAGCGCTGGACTTCCCAGTCGCTCACATGGCGGCTGTATTCCACCCACTCCATGCGCTTGAGTTTGATGAACTCACCCACGATCTGCGGGCCGAGCACCTCGGCGAACAGCGGGTCGGCTTCCAGCGCGTCGCAGGCTTCCTTGAGGGATTGCGGCAAGGTCTTGATGCCGCGCTCGGCGATCTGTTCCAGACTCAGGCTGTAGAGGTTTTCATTGCAGACGTGGTCGATTTCCAGCTGGCGATCGATACCGTCCAGGCCCGCCGCGATGATTGCGGCGCTGACCAGGTAAGGGTTGCAGCCGGCATCCGGCAGGCGGAACTCCAGGCGGCCGTAAGGCACGCGCACCATGGCCGAACGGTTGTTGGCGCCAAACGCGATAAAGGCCGGGGCCCAGGTGGCGCCGGACAGCGAGTGGCCCACCACCAGGCGCTTGTAGGAGTTGACGGTGGGCGCGGCGAACGCACACAGCGCCGGGCCATGGGCGAGCAGGCCGGCGGCGAAGTGATAGGCCAGCTTCGACAGGCCCATGCCGCTCGGGTCGCTGGCGTCGTGGAACAGGTTCTTGTTCTCGGCGCTGCTGATCGACAGATGAAAGTGCATGCCGTTGCCGGCGCGCTTCGGGTCGGGCTTGGGCATGAAGGAACAGATCATGCCCAGGTCATTGGCGATCTCGCCGGCAGCCATGCGGAAGAAGGTGAAACGATCGGCCGAGGTCAGGGCGTCGCTGTAGGTGTAGTTGATCTCGAACTGGCCGTTGGCGTCTTCGTGGTCGATCTGATAGACCTCGAAATCCACCGCCTGCAAGGCTTCGGTCAGGCGCTCCAGGAATACCCGCGAGCGCGACAGGCCCTTGTAGTCGTAGCAGGGCTTGTCGAGGTTGTCGCTGGGGTCGACCAGTTGCAGCTTGCCCTGCTCGTCGCGGCGCATCAGGTTGAATTCGGGTTCCAGGCCGGTGTTCAGCGTCCAGCCCTTGTCCTGCAGGCGCTGCACCTGCTGCTGCAGCACGTAGCGGCTATCAAAGGGATGGGGCTTGCCGTCGACATGCCCGACGCACACCACGCGCCCGTAACCCGGCTGCCAGGGCACCGGGGTCAGCGTGGACAGGTCACCCCGCGCCATGAAGTCCGGGCCGTGGGGTTCCATGCCCATGCCGCTGATGGCAAACCCGGCAAACCCGGCGCCCTCTTCGGCCACCGTCTTGAGCCCGCAAATCGGCACCGACTTGGTCTTGGCCGCACCATGTATATCCACAAACTGCGCAAGCACGTACTTGATGCCGTACTTGTCGATGATGCGCTGGGTTTCTGCTGGCAACATTGCGTGTCACTCCTCGCGAAAGGCAAAACCGTGTGGGTGGGCCTGGACTGTCTTTTTATTCCTAAAAAGAAAGTTAGTTTCTCCACAGGAATGCAATACCCTTGCCAGATTCGCGAGCGGCCGATTGAAGTGCCGGTGAAAGCGCTTTTGTGCTGTATATATGGGAAAATTGTTTTCCCCGTGGGAATACGTGCCTGGGCACGGCCGCCAAGCGCCGCTGCTTGCACTTTCCTAGTGCGAAACTAATATTACTGAACGGAAAGCGTGCAGGATCTGATGACTATGTCCACCGAAACCGCCCCCCGCCTCAAACTCGAGCAATACTTGGGTTTGCAGATCAAACGCCAGCGCCAGGCCCAGGACCTGAAGCTGTCCGACGTGGCGAAGATTGCCGATATCAGCCAGGGCATGTTGAGCAAGATCGAAAACGCCCAGGTCTCCACCAGCCTCGACACCCTCAGCCGCCTGTGCGATGTGCTCGGGCTGCCGTTATCGAAATTATTCGCCGAATACGATCAACAGGACGGCAGTGCCTTGCTGGTCAAGGCCGACCAAGGCATGGAAGTGGTGCGCCGGGGGACGGAAAAGGGGCATACCTACCATCTGCTCAACCATACCCGGGGGCCGAAGAAGAGCTTCGAGGCGTACATGGTCAGCATGGATGACGCCAGCGAGGAGTTCCCGACCTTTGCCCACCCTGGGACCGAGTTTCTGCACTTGTTGGAAGGGGAGCTGATTTATCGGCATGGGAATCAGCTGTATCGGATGGAAGCCGGCGACAGCCTGACGTTCGAGGGCGAGATTCCCCATGGGCCGGAGCAATTGGTGCGGGTGCCGATTCGCCTGCTGTCGATCATGAACTACGGCAACGACAAAGAATAATCCGGACTCGCGATACACCTGAAGCACAGAGATCCAATTGTGGGAGGGGGGCAAGCCCCCTCCCACATTTTCAACAGCGTTCGACGCCACTGGGCCTGTGGAAAATTTCCCCTCAGTTAAAAAACTTTCCCAAAACCCCTAGACGCCCCGCGTCCATTCCCCTATAAAGCCACTTCAGGAATATTTTATTCCTCACAAGAAAATGCGCTCACGGAATGAGCCTGCTGTCCTCTGACGTTTTTTCGCTATGCGATGAGCTGCCGCCATCATCCCGAGGACGTGTCATGCAACACGAAAAAAACCATTTCATCATCAAGGTCACTTGTCCCGCGGTGTCCGGCATTGTCGCTGCCGTCACCACGTACCTGGCGGACAACGCGTGCTACATCGGGGAGATGGCGCAGTTCGATGATGACTTCAGCGGTCGCTTCTTCATGCGTGCCGTGTTCCGTTTCAACGATGGGCACGCCGGCGACCTGGAACAGATCCGTGCCGGTTTCGCCGACGTCGCCCAGGCCTTCGACATGCAGTGGGCGCTGTACGACACCCGCGAGCCGATGCGCGTGCTGCTGATGGTGAGCAAGTTCGACCACTGCCTCACCGACCTGCTCTACCGCTACCACAAGGGCGAGATGGACATGACCATCACCGCCATCGTCTCCAACCACCTCGACCTGCGGCCCATGGCCGAGCGCGAGGGCATCCGCTTTATCTACCTGCCCGTGACCAAGGACACCAAAGCCGCGCAGGAAGCCGAGCTGATGAAGATCGTCGACGACACCCGCACCGAACTGGTGGTGTTGGCGCGCTACATGCAGATCCTCTCCGACGACCTGTGCCGGCAACTGTCGGGGCGCGCGATCAATATCCACCATTCGTTCCTGCCCGGTTTCAAAGGCGCCAAGCCCTATCACCAGGCCTATCAGCGTGGCGTGAAGTTGATCGGCGCCACCGCGCATTATGTGACCAGCGACCTGGATGAGGGCCCGATCATCGAGCAGGAAGTGCAGCGCGTGGACCACGTGTACAAGCCCGACGACCTCGTCGCCATCGGCCGCGACACCGAAACCGTGGCCCTGTCCAAGGCGGTCAAGTACCACCTGGAGCATCGGGTGTTCCTCAACCAGGACAGAACGGTGGTGTTCCGGTGAGCGCGCCCAAACTGATCGACGGCAAAGCCGCCGCCGCACGGGTACTGCTGCAAGTGCGCGAAGACGTGGCGCGCCTGCACGAGCAAGCCATTCAACCGGCCCTGGCGGTGATCCTGGTGGGCAACGACGCCGCCAGCCAGGTGTATGTGCGCAACAAGATCCTGCGCGCCGAAGAAGTGGGCATCCGCTCCGTGGAGCATCGGCTGCCCAGCGACACCAGCACCGAACAACTGTTGATCCTGATCACCCAGTTGAATGCCGACCCGGCGATCCACGGCATTCTCCTGCAATTGCCGCTGCCCAAGCAGATGGACGAACTGCGCGCCCTGGAAGCCATCGCGCCGCAGAAGGACGTCGACGGTTTCCACAGCCAGAACGTCGGCGGCCTCAGCCAGGGGCGCGCCGTGCTCACGCCCTGCACTCCCAGCGGTTGCCTATACCTGCTGGAGCAAACCTGTGGCGACCTGCGCGGTAAACACGCGGTGGTGGTCGGCCGCTCGAACATCGTCGGCAAGCCCATGGCGGCGCTGCTGCTCAAGGCCGATTGCTCGGTGACGGTGCTGCATTCGCGCAGCCACAACGCCCAGGCCCTGTGCCGCCAGGCCGACATCGTGATCGCCGCCGTGGGCCGCCCACGCTTGATCGATGCCAACTGGCTCAAACCGGGCGCGGTGGTGATCGACGTCGGCATCAACCGTATCGATGACGACGGCCGCAGCCGCCTGGTGGGCGATGTCGACTTCGACGCTGCCCTGCCCCACGTCGCCGCCATCACCCCGGTCCCCGGCGGTGTCGGCCCGATGACCATTGCCTTCCTGATGAAAAACACCGTGACCGCCGCCCTTGCGCAACATCACGCCCTACGCAGCCAATCGGAGGCCGTATGCCATTCAATCTATTGAAATACGGGCTGAGTTCGGAGTACCCGGTGGAGGTGGATCTGCCGCCGCCCAAAGAACTCAAGTCGAGTTACGACGTGGTGATCATCGGCGCCGGCGGCCACGGCCTGGCGACCGCCTACTACCTGGCCAAGTACCATGGCATCAGCAACATTGCCGTGCTGGAAAAGTCCTATCTGGGCGGCGGCAACACCGCGCGTAACACAGCGGTGATCCGCTCCAACTACCTGACCAGCGAAGGGGTGCGCTTCTACGCCGAGTCAGTGAAGATGTTCCAGGCGCTGTCCAACGAATTCGATTTCAACATCATGTATTCCGAGCGCGGCCAACTGACCCTGGCCCACACGGACGCCACCGTGCGTTCGTTCCGCCAGCGCGCCGAGGTCAACAAGCACTTCGGCGGGCGCACCGAGATGATCGACCGCCAGCAGATCCGCGAACTGGTGCCCAGCCTCAACCTCGACCCCGGCCACCTGCCGGTGCTCGCCGGGCTCTGGCACATCGACGGCGCCACCGCGCGCCACGATGCCGTGGCCTGGGGCTACGCCAAGCAGGCGGCCAAGCGCGGCGTGGAAATCCATCAGCTCACCGAAGTGCAAGACCTGATCATTGAAAACGGCGCCATCACCGCGGTGAAAACCAATCGCGGCACCATCCGGTGCGGCTGCGCGGTGCAGGCGATTGCCGGGCACAGCTCACTGTTGATGGCCAAGGCCGGCATCCGCTCGCCGATCCAGACCTTCCCGCTGCAGGCCATGGTCACCCAGCCGTTCAAGCCGTTCCTCGACCCGCTGGTGAGTTCCTCGGCCCTGCACTGCTACGTGCAGCAAACCAGTCGCGGCGAAGTGGTGTTCGGCGGCGGTTCCGACCCCTACCCGCTGTTCAACACACGCTCGACCCTGGACCTCAAGGAAAGCCTGCTGGCCCATGCCATCGAGATGTTCCCGTTCCTGGCCAACGCCAAGTTGATGCGCCAGTGGGCCGGGATCACCGACATGACCCCGGACTACAGCCCGATCATGGGCCTGTCGCCGGTGAAGAATTACTACCTCGACGCCGGTTGGGGCACCTGGGGTTTCAAGGCCACGCCGATCTGCGGCAAGACCATGGCCGAGTTGGTCGCCAGCGGCGGCAAGGTGCCGGAGCTGATCAAACCCTTTGGCCTCGAACGTTTCTCGACCTTCCAGCAAGTCAATGAGATGGGCGCCACGGCGGCCAGTCACTGATGGAGAGCGGACTATGAAAATCATGATGTGCCCGCTCAACGGGCCGCGCAATATCAGCGAGTTCACCTACGGCGGCGAGTTCAAGCCCATGCCCGATCCGGTCAACTGCAGCGACGCCGAATGGGCCGACTACGTGTTCAACACCGACAACCTCGCCGGTGTAGTGCGTGAATGGTGGATGCACACGCCGTCCAGCTACTGGTTCCTCGCCGAGCGCCACACCGTCACCGACGAGATCCTGCGCACCTTCGATCCCAAGGAACTGTTCACCCACCGCGTCGACTTCAACACCCCCCAGGAGATCGCCGGATGAACCGCCTCCCCGCCCCCATGGGCCTGCTGATCCAACGCGATCAGCCACTCGATTTCAGTTTCGACGGCCACCCCTACCAGGGCCTGCAGGGCGACAGCATCGCCAGCGCCCTGCTCGCCAACGGGCGCTTTCTGATGTCGCGCTCGTTCAAATACCACCGCCCACGCGGGCCGCTGAGCATGGCCGGCCAGGACGCCAACAGCCTGGTGCAATTGCCCCAGGAACCCAACGTGCTGGCCGATGCCCACGCGCTGAGCAACGGCCTGGCGGTGACCGCGCAGAACGTCAACGGCACGCTGGACCACGACCGCGATGCCTATATGGGCAAGTTCTCCAAATTCATGCCGGTGGGTTTCTACTACCGCTCGTTCTACAAGCCCAAGGGCATGTGGAAAGTGTGGGAGCCGATCATCCGTAAAAAAGCCGGCCTGGGCGTGCTCGACCTGAACTTCCAGCCCGAGTACTACGACAAGGCCTACCTGTTCACCGACCTCGCCGTCATCGGCGCCGGCCCCGCCGGCTTGCAGGCGGCGCTGACCGCCGCGGATGCCGGGGCGAAGGTGCTGCTGATCGAGCAGCAGCCGATCCTCGGCGGTTCGCTCACTTATGCGCGCTTCGATATCGCCGGCACCCGCGCCGACAGCCTGCGCCGCGAATTGCTCAGCGCGGTGCAGCAACACGCGAATATCCAGGTGCTCACCGAGGCCACCTGCAACGCCTGGTTCACCGACAACTACCTGCCGGTGATCCAGGGCAAGCGCCTGTACAAGGTGCGCGCGCAGCAGTGCCTGGTGTGCAGCGGCTCGTTCGACCAGCCGGTGATCTTTCGCAACAACGACCTGCCCGGGGTGATGCTGACCAGCGCCGCGCAACGCCTGATCAAGCTCTACGCCGTCAAGCCCGGCAAACGCGCGGTGGTGCTCACCGGCAACGATGACGGTTACCTCGCTGCCCTCGACCTGCATGACCAGGGCGTGGACGTCGCCGCCGTGATCGACCTGCGCCACGCCCCCGCCGACCAGGCCCTGGCCGGCGCGCTGGCGCAGCGCAAGATCCGTTGCCTGACTAACAGCACGGTGTTCGAGGCCTTGCATGAAAAAGGCCTGCGCCATGTGAAGGGTGTTGATGTGCGCCAGATCACCGCCCAGGGCCAGGTCAGCGACAAGGGGCAGGTGATCGACTGCGACCTGCTGTGCATGTCGGCCGGCTATATGCCGGTGTACCAACTGCTGTGCCAGGCCGGCGGCAAATTGGCCTATGAGGACTCGCGTGCGGAGTTCAGCCTCAGCGGCCTGCCGCAGAACCTGAATGTGGCCGGTTCGGTCCACGGTCGGCACCAACTGGACAATGTGCTGGCGGACGCGAGCAACGCCGCCCACGACATCGCCCTCGCCCTCGGCTTGAGCCCTGCCGCAGCGCGTACCCCGCTGCGCAGCGAAGCCCAGGTCAACTTCAACTGGCCGATCTTCCCGCACCCCAAGGGCAAGGATTTCGTCGACTTCGACGAAGACCTGCAAGTGGCGGATATCGTCAACGCCACCCGCATCGGCTACCGCGATGTGCAGTTGGTGAAACGCTACTCCACCGTCGGCATGGGCCCGTCCCAGGGCCGCCACTCGGCGTTGCCGACCGCGCGCCTGGTGGCCTGGGCGACCCAGCGCAATATCAGCGAAACCGGGGTCACCACCGCACGGCCGCCGTTCGTGGCGGAGAAACTCGCCCACGTCGCCGGGCGCGCCTTCGACCCCTACCGGCAAACGCCGATGCATGCGCGGCACCTGCAGGCCGGGGCGAAGATGATGCCCGCCGGCATCTGGCAGCGCCCGGCCTATTACGGCAAGGCCGAGGACCGCGACGCCTGCATGCAGGCCGAAGCCCTGCATGTGCGCAACAAGGTCGGGCTGATCGATGTGTCCACCCTCGGCGGCCTGGACGTGCGCGGCCCGGATGCCGCCGAACTGCTCAACCGGATGTACACCTTCGCATTTCTCAAGCAGCCGGTGGGCCGTTCGCGTTATGCGCTGATGACCAATGAACACGGGGTGGTGATCGACGACGGCGTGTGCGCGCGGCTGGCCGACAAGCACTTCTACGTCACCGCCACCACCAGCGGCGTCGACCGCATCTACCAGCAGATGCTCAAGTGGAACGCGCAATGGCGCCTGGACGTGGATGTGGCCAACGTCACCGCCGCGATCTGTGCGGTGAACGTGGCCGGGCCGGATTCGCGCAAAGTGCTGGAACAGCTGTGCAGCGACCTCGACCTGAGCGCCGAGGCCTTCCCTTACCTGGGCGTGCGCCAGGGCACGGTGGCCGGGATCAAGGCGCGGCTGCTGCGGGTCGGTTTCGTCGGCGAACTGGGTTATGAAATCCACGTTGCCGCACGTCATGGCCTGGCATTGTGGGATGCGTTGATGGCCGCCGGCAAAGCCTTCGACATTCGCCCCTTCGGCGTCGAAACCCAGCGCCTGCTGCGCCTGGAAAAAGGCCATGTGATCATCAGCCAGGACACCGATGGCATGACCCACCCGGCGGAAATCGACATGGGCTGGGCGGTCAGTCGCAACAAACCGTTCTTCGTCGGCCGC
The DNA here is from genome assembly GCF_014889455.1 of Pseudomonas sp. K8. Lineage (NCBI taxonomy): Bacteria > Pseudomonadati > Pseudomonadota > Gammaproteobacteria > Pseudomonadales > Pseudomonadaceae > Pseudomonas > Pseudomonas sp. K8. The sequence goes on along the minus strand of NZ_VJWO01000038.1, from coordinate 10,818 downwards.
CGCTCGGTGGACATCCTCGAAGCCCAGCCGCTGAAACGCAAACTGGTCGGCTTCAGCTTGCCCAAGGGCAGCGTGCAGCCGCTGGAAGGCCACCTGGTGCTCAACGGCCCGGACATCAGCGGCAACGTCACCTCGTGTGAATACTCCGCCAGCCTGGGCCGGATCATCGGCCTGGCCTACGCAGGGATCGACCAGAGCACACCGGGGCAATGCATTCCGATTCGCGTCGAAGGCGGCATCGTCGTCCAGGCCGAAGTGGTGCAGCTACCGTTCTTCGACCCCACCAACCAACGCCAGGAGGGTTAAGCCATGACCAGTCTGAAAGCCCACGAATTGCTCACGCCGCCCTGCCGCCTGATCGACCAGACCGACCTGCCCCGGGTCGGCTTTCGCGGCGCACACAGCGCCGAGTACCTCACGGCCCGCGGTTTCACCCTGCCCGACGCGCCCAACCGAGCGACCGCGCAGGCGGACGGCAGCTGGGTGGCGCGCCTGTCACAGAACGAATACCTGCTGCTGGGCAGCCCTGCGGACCAGGGCCAGCGCATCGCCGATGAAGAAGCGCGCTGGGAACTCGACCACCGCGCCCACTACCTGCTGCCGCGCCAGGGCAGTCATGCTTGCGTGCTGCTCAGCGGCGCGGTGATTGCCCAGGTGATGGCCAAGCTGTGCGGCGTCGATCTCAGTTTTCCGGCGTTCAAGCCGGGGGCGGTGGCGCAGACGGCGGCGGCACGGATCAATGTGATCGTCATCCACTCGGGAAGCGTGGACGCGCCAGCGTTCCACATCCTCTGGGACCGCGCCTCGAAGGACTACTTCGACGGCGCGTTGCGGGATGCGTTGGAGGAGTTTGGCGGGGTGGGGCTTGCCGATCGCGCGTAAAACCGGGGTCAACGCGGCGCTCTCGGGTTTTTCGCGAGCAAGCTCGCTCCTACAAATGACCCCGTCACCGTAGGAGCGGAGCTTGCCCGCGAGGGTCGTTAACGATGACGCGGTAAGCCAGGATTAACGCAGCGGCATCAGGTTTTTCGCGAGCAAGCTCGCTCCTACAGATGACCCCGTCACCGTAGGAGCGGAGCTTGCCCGCGAGGGTCGTTAACGATGACGCGGTAAGCCAGGATTAACACCGCGCTCTCGCCAGAAAAACCTGCTCAGTCGGTATACCCCAACCGCCCCGCCCTGACCGCCTGCGTGTGCTGTCGCGTCGCCAGGCAGCAATCGATGAGGATCACGCCCGACAGCGCCACACGCCCCCCAGTTTTTCACACGACTGATCCGTAGCTCTGGCGCTAATCTGATCTGCTAATGTGCCGCATGGCCAATAGCCATTTATCGCCTTTACCCCAGTATTTATTGGATACAAGACCAAGAATTGACGTTCATCGGGCGCTTGAAAAAGCAGTTGCATGCTTTGTATTACGGTATACCATCATACCTACAAGCTTATAAAAACCGCTCCACCGCCGAGGACCGTCCCATGATCGATGCCGCTATCTACAAACAAGTGATGGGTTCGTTTCCGTCCGGGGTCACCGTGATCACCACGCTCGATGACGACGGGCAAATCGTCGGGCTGACCGCCAGTGCTTTCAGCTCGTTGTCGATGGATCCGGCGCTGGTGCTGTTCTGCCCCAACTACAGCTCCGACTCGTACCCGGTGCTGATCAAGAACAAACGCTTTGCCATCCACGTGCTTTCCGGCGGCCAGCAAACCGAAGCGTATGCCTTTGCGCGCAAGGGCAAGGACAAGGCCCAAGGCCTCGAATGGACGCTCAGCGAGCGGGGCAACCCGATCCTGGCGAATGCCACGGCGGTGATCGAATGCGAGCTGTGGCGCGAGTACGAAGGCGGTGACCACGCGATCATGGTCGGCTCGGTGAAGAACCTCATCGTGCCCCAGCAGAACGCCGCGCCATTGGTGTATTGCCACGGCAAGATGGGCGCATTGCCCATGCCGGCCTAAGCCACACATCCAATCATGTGGGAGGGGTCTTGCCCCCGATGGCGGAGGAACAGCCAGCTTATCTGTAGCTGACCCACCGCTATCGGGGGCAAGCCCCCTCCCACAGTTTGAGAACCTCATCGTGCCCCAACAGAACGCCGCGCCACTGGTGTATTGCCACGGCAAGATGGGCGCATTGCCCATGCCGGCTTAAGCCACACATCCAATCATGTGGGAGGGGGCTTGCCCCCGATGGCGGAGGAACAGCCAGCTTATCTGTAGCTGAACCACCGCTATCGGGGGCAAGCCCCCTCCCACAGTTTGAGAACCTCATCGTGCCCCAACAGAACGCCGGACCACTGGTGTATTGCCACGGCAAGATGGGCGCATTGCCCATGCCGGCTTAAGCCACACATCCAATCATGTGGGAGGGGGCTTGCCCCCGATGGCGGAGGAACAGCCAGCTTATCTGTAGCTGACCCACCGCTATCGGGGGCAAGCCTCCTCCCACAGTTTGATTGCGGGGTGTCAGCCCCTCCCAGTGGCGTGAGACCACGCGATCATGGTCGGCTCGGTGAAGAACCTCATGCACGTTGAGGATGATCAGCACAGCCACCAGAATCACCGGTAGGCTGGCAATCACCGCAAAGGCCAGGATCAGTTTTTGTTTTATGTTCATCGGGCTCGCCTTCCTTGTGAGATGAGGGTGTAACCGTTGGAGAGAAAAGTTTTGTGGATATTCCATATTATGGTATACCAACAATCAATCCGCCGAACAGCCGTTATCCCCGGCAAGCGTTACAACGGCGAGAGCACTTAAGGGCCCGCGGTCGACAGGCCGATCACAATAGATCCGAGGTAAGCGTCATGAAGTTTTCCCTGTTCGTACACATGGAACGTTGGGACGAGAGCATCAGCCACCGCCAGTTGTTCGAAGACTTGACCGAATTGACCCTGATGGCCGAAGCCGGTGGCTTCAGCACCGTATGGATTGGCGAACACCACGCCATGGAATACACCATCTCGCCAAGCCCGATGCCGTTGCTGGCTTACCTCGCGGCCAAGACCACCACCATTCACCTAGGCGCCGGCACCATCATCGCGCCGTTCTGGCACCCGCTGCGGGTGGCGGGTGAATGCGCCTTGCTCGACGTGATCAGCAACGGCCGCATGGAAGTCGGCCTGGCCCGTGGCGCCTACCAGGTTGAGTTCGACCGCATGGCCGGCGGCATGCCCGCGGCCAGCGGCGGCCAGGCGTTGCGCGAAATGGTCCCGGTGGTGCGCGCGTTGTGGCAAGGCGACTACGCCCACGACGGCGATATCTGGAAATTCCCCACCTCCACCAGCGTGCCCAAGCCCGTACAGAAGCCCAACCCGCCGATGTGGATCGCCGCCCGCGACCCGGACTCCCACAACTTCGCGGTGGCCAACGGCTGCAACGTGATGGTCACGCCGCTGATGAAAGGCGACGAAGAAGTCCTGGACCTGAAACACAAATTCCAGACCGCCCTCGACAACAACCCCGGCGTGCCGCGCCCGCAATTGATGGTACTGCGCCACACCCACGTACACGCCGCCGACGACCCGGAAGGCTGGAAAGTCGGGGCCAAGGCGATCTCCAAGTTCTATCGCACCTTCGATGCCTGGTTCGGCAACAAGGAAGTGCCGGTCAATGGCTTCCTGGCGCCAAGCCCGGAAGAAAAATTCGCCGGCCGCCCGGAGTTCGAGCTGGACAGCCTGCACAAGACCGCGATGATCGGCACCGCCGCAGAAATCATCCCGCGCATCAAGTACTACCAGGAACTGGGCGTGGATGAGTTCAGCTTCTGGTGCGACAACAGCCTGCCCCATGCCGAGAAGAAAAAGTCCCTGGCGCTGTTTATCGAGCAGGTCGTGCCAGCGTTTCGTTGATCGGTGAATGACCAAGCCGCTTGCCTCTTCACGGAGCAGGCGGCTTTTTTCTAGGCCGCGCCTTGCTGGTATTCCCGCGGCGTACAGCCAAACTCACGGCGAAACACCGTATGCAGGTACTGCGCCGACTTGAAGCCGCACTGCTGCGCCACATCGGCAATCGCCAGGGCGTGGTTTTCCAGGCCCTTGGCGGCGGCGGCGAGTTTGAAGCGCAGGATCTCGTCATGCACGCTGCACCCGCGTGTCTTGCGAAAGTGCGATTCCAGGGATGAACGCGATACACCGACATACGCCGCGACCTGGGCGGTCTTGATGCCTTGGCAGGCGTACTGGCGGATGAACAGCAGCGCCTGCATCACATACGGATTGCCCAACGGCTGATGCAAGCTGGAAGCCTGCACATTGATTGCATCCGGTGGCACCAGGATCTGCGTGCCGGTGCAGGGTTTGCCGTGCAGCATCTGATGCAGCAGCGCGGCGGCCGTGCGGCCCATGGTTTCCGTGCCCTGGATCACCGAACTCAGCGGCACCCGCGTGAGGGTGCGGGTCAGCGGGTCGTTGTCGATGCCGATCAACGCCACCTCCTCCGGCACGGCGATACCGGCAGTGAGGCAGGCCTGCAGCAATTGCCGGGCGCGGGCGTCGGTGACGGCGATGATGCCGATGGGCTTGGGCAGGCTTTGCAGCCAGGCGATCTGCTGCTCCACCGCGCTGTCCCACAACGGCGCGCTGGTGCCCAGGCCGCGGTACACCTCCACCGGCAAACCATCGCGTTGCAGCAGGTGCTTGAAGGCCTTTTCGCGCTCCTGGGCCCAGCGATTGGCCTGGGCTGGCGGCAGGCTGAAACAGGCAAACCGGGTCAGTCCGGCCTCGATCAAATGCTCATACGCCAGCTTCATCAGCGCATGGTTGTCGGTGGCCACGTAGGGGATGCCCCTGGGGTAGGCACGCGCATCCTCATAGGAACCGCCCACCGCCACCACCGGCAGCTTGATATCGGCCAGTGCCTCGCCGATCAGCGGGTCGTCGAAGTCGGCAATGATGCCGTCGCCCTGCCAGCGCTCGATGCCTTTGAGGCGGCACAAAAAATCTTCCTCCAGGAACAAATCCCAGGACGCGCGGGTGCTGCTCAGGTAATTGCCGATGCCGGTGATGATGCCGCGGTCATAGATTTTGCTGCCGTTGAACAGCAAGGCGATGCGGTGGACGGGCGGTAGGGTTTTCATTGTTTTTGTCCTGAGGCCGGTCGCCACAGGTTAGACCCCACCACTCAAAATCGCACTACACCTTGACGATTTTCATAATCGCCGGGCCCAGTGCCGTTGCTAGTATCCAGACACCGCCAAGAACAATAAGGAACACGCCATGACGTACTTCCCCGGTGTCGAGAAGGTTCGCTTCGAAGGCCCCGCCAGCGACGCCCCCCTCGCCTTTCGCCACTACGACGCCAACAAACTGATCCTCGGCAAACCGATGCGCGAACACCTGCGCATGGCCGCCTGTTATTGGCACACCTTCGTCTGGCCCGGCGCGGACATGTTTGGCATGGGCACCTTCAAGCGCCCGTGGCAGCGCAGCGGCGAGCCGATGGAAGTGGCGATCGGCAAGGCCGAGGCGGCCTTTGAGTTTTTCTCCAAGTTGGGCATCGACTACTACAGTTTTCACGACACCGATGTGGCGCCGGAAGGCAGCTCGCTCAAGGAATACCGTAACCACTTCGCGCAGATGGTCGATCACCTCGAACGCCACCAGGAACAGACCGGCGTCAAACTGCTGTGGGGCACCGCCAATTGCTTCAGCAACCCGCGCTTTGCCGCCGGCGCCGCGAGTAACCCGGACCCGGAGGTGTTCGCCTACGCCGCCGCCCAGGTGTGCAGCGCGATGAACGCCACGCTGCGGCTCAAGGGCGCCAATTATGTGCTGTGGGGCGGCCGCGAAGGTTACGAAACCCTACTCAATACCGACCTCAAGCGCGAGCGCGAACAGCTCGGGCGCTTTATGCACATGGTGGTGGAGCACAAGCACAAGATCGGCTTCAAGGGCGACCTGCTGATCGAACCCAAGCCCCAGGAGCCGACCAAGCACCAATACGATTACGACAGCGCCACGGTGTTCGGCTTCCTGCATGAATACGGCCTGGAACACGAGATCAAGGTGAATATCGAGGCCAACCACGCGACCCTGGCCGGGCACAGCTTTCATCATGAGATCGCCACCGCGGTGTCCCTCGGGATTTTCGGCAGCATCGACGCCAACCGCGGCGACCCGCAGAACGGCTGGGACACCGACCAGTTCCCCAACAGCGTCGAGGAGATGACCCTCGCGACGTATGAAATCCTCAAGGCCGGCGGCTTCAAGAATGGCGGCTACAACTTCGATTCCAAGGTGCGCCGCCAGAGCCTGGACGAGATCGACCTGTTCCACGGCCACGTCGCCGCCATGGATGTGCTCGCTCTGGCGCTGGAACGCGCGGCGGCGATGGTGCAGAACGATCGGTTGCAGCAGTTCAAGGACCAGCGCTATGCCGGCTGGCAGCAACCGTTGGGCCAGGCGGTACTGGCGGGCGAATTCAGCCTGGAATCCCTGGCCGAACATGCGTTTGCCCACGAACTCAACCCGCAGGCCGTGAGTGGTCGGCAGGAGATGCTCGAAGGCGTGGTCAATCGGTTTATCTACACCTGATCACGCAGCCCTCTGTGTAGGAGCGAGCTTGCTCGCGAAAAACGTGAACTCGACACGTTTATCCAGGCATCACGCGTCATCGTTGACGTTTTTCGCGAGCAAGCTCGCTCCTACACAGGGGGCGGCGGTGACATTTGCGCGACAAATCTATGCACAGAGCGTCGAGGGACGCTCTACAGTTCTACCCGCATCACGCTGTGTCTTTCCAACAACAATAAAAGGACGCACCACCATGAAGTCATTTAAACGCACCCTGCTCGCCTCTGCCCTGGCCTTGCTCGCCCTGCCGGTCATGGCCGATCCGGCCCATCCGAAAATCGGTTTTTCCATCGACGACCTGCGCCTGGAACGCTGGTCCCGCGACCGTGACTACTTCGTCGCGGCGGCGGAAAAACTCGATGCCAAGGTGTTTGTGCAGTCGGCCGATGCCAACGAGCAAAAGCAGATTTCCCAGATCGAAAACCTGATATCACGCGGCGTCGATGTGATCGTGATCGTGCCGTTCAATGCCACCGTGCTGACCAACGCCATCGCCGAAGCCAAGAAGGCCGGGATCAAGGTGGTGTCGTATGACCGCCTGATCCTCAACGCGGATATCGACGCCTACATCTCCTTCGATAACGAAAAGGTCGGCGAGATGCAGGCCAATGGCGTGCTGCAGGCGGCGCCCAAGGGCAATTATTTCCTGCTCGGCGGTGCGCCCACCGACAACAATGCCAAGGTCCTGCGCGAAGGCCAGATGAAAGTGCTGCAACCGGCCATCGACAAGGGCGACATCAAGATTGTCGGCCAGCAGTGGGTCAAGGAATGGAACCCGACCGAAGCCCTGAGCATCGTCGAAAACGCCCTGACCCGGAACAACAATAAGATCGATGCCATCGTTGCCTCCAACGACGCCACCGCTGGCGGTGCGATCCAGGCCCTGGCCGCGCAGAAACTGGCGGGCAAGGTGCCGATCTCCGGGCAAGACGCCGACCTCGCCGCCGTCAAGCGCGTGATCGACGGCACCCAGACCATGACCGTGTACAAGCCGCTCAAACTGATCGCCACCGAAGCCGCCAAGCTCTCGGTGCAACTGGCGCGCAACGAGAAGCCCACCTACAGCTCGCAATACGACAACGGCAGCAAGAAAGTCGACACCATCCTGCTCACCCCGACCCCGCTGACCAAGGCCAATATCGACCTGTTGGAGAAGGACGGCTTCTACACCAAAGAGCAGATCGGCCTGTAGGAGCGGGCTTGCCCGCGAAAAACGTCAACGATAACGCGGGCATCCTGGATGTGCGCGTTGCCTGAGGGTTCTTCGCGAGCAAGCTCGCTCCTACGGGAAACCGCGTTTCTTCGGCCTTTTGTGTGAGCCATCGCCATGTCGCACTACCTGCTGCAAATGAACGGCATCGTCAAACGCTTTGGCGGTGTCAACGCGCTCAACGGCATCGATATCAAGGTGCGGCCGGGGGAATGTGTCGGCCTGTGCGGCGAGAACGGTGCCGGTAAATCCACCTTGATGAAGGTGCTGTCGGCGGTTTATCCCCATGGCACCTGGGACGGCGAAATCCTCTGGGACGGCCAGCCGCTCAGGGCCCAGTCGATCAGCGAAACCGAGGCGGCCGGCATCGTCATCATTCACCAGGAACTGACCCTGGTGCCGGACCTGTCGGTGGCCGAGAACATCTTCATGGGCCACGAGCTGACCCTGCCCGGCGGGCGCATGAACTACCCGGCGATGCTGCACCGCGCCGAAGCGTTGATGCGCGAGCTGAAGGTGCCGGACATGAACGTCGCGCTGCCGGTGTCGCAGTACGGCGGCGGCTACCAGCAACTGGTGGAAATCGCCAAGGCCCTGAATAAACAGGCGCGCCTGCTGATCCTCGACGAGCCCTCCTCGGCCCTGACCCGCTCGGAAATCGAGGTGCTGCTGGAGATCATCAAGGGCCTCAAGGCCAAGGGCGTGGCCTGCGTGTACATCTCCCACAAGCTCGATGAAGTGGCGGCGGTGTGCGACACCATCACGGTGATCCGCGACGGCCAGCACATCGCGACCAGCGCCATGGCCGACATGGATATCCCCCGGATCATCACGCAGATGGTCGGGCGCGAAATGAGCAACCTCTACCCCACCGAGCCGCATGAGATCGGTGAGGTGATGTTCGAAGCGCGCCATGTCACCTGCTACGACGTCGACAACCCCAAGCGCAAACGCGTGGACGACATCTCCTTCGTACTCAGGCGCGGGGAAATCCTCGGCATTGCCGGGCTGGTCGGCGCCGGGCGCACGGAGCTGGTCTCGGCCTTGTTCGGCGCCTACCCCGGCCGCTACAGCGCGCAAGTCTGGCTGGACGGCCAACTGATCGACACGCGCACGCCGCTCAAATCGATCCGCGCCGGGCTGTGCATGGTGCCCGAGGACCGCAAGCGCCAGGGCATCATTCCCGACTTGGACGTGGGCCAGAACATCACCCTGGCGGTACTCGACACCTACGCGCACCTGACGCGCATCGACGCCGAGGCCGAACTGGGCAGCATCGACCGGCAGATCGCGCGCATGCACCTCAAGACCGCCAGCCCGCTCTTGCCGATCACCAGCCTGTCCGGCGGCAATCAGCAAAAGGCCGTGCTGGCGAAAATGCTCATGGCCAAGCCCAAGGTGCTGATCCTCGACGAACCCACGCGTGGGGTGGATGTGGGCGCCAAGTATGAGATCTACAAACTGATGGGCGCGCTGGCGGCCGAAGGCGTGGCGATCATCATGGTCTCCTCGGAACTGGCCGAGGTGCTCGGCGTGTCCAACCGCGTGCTGGTAATCGGCGACGGCCAGTTGCGTGGGGATTTCATCAACGAAGGCCTCACCCAGGAACAGGTCCTCGCCGCTGCGCTCAGCCAAAATAATAATGATCGGAAGACCGCTTAGATGAATCAGCTCAAACAGCTGTTTACCCGCTACAAAATGCTCGCGTTGGTGATCGCCGTCGCGTTCATCTGGTTGTTTTTCAGTTGGCAGACCGAGGGCGGTTTCCTCACCCCGCGCAACCTGTCCAACCTGCTGCGGCAGATGTCGATCACCGGGATTCTGGCGTGCGGCATGGTGCTGGTGATCATCAGCGGCGAGATCGATTTGTCGGTGGGCTCGTTGCTCGGCTTGTTGGGCGGGCTCGCGGCGATTCTGGACGTGGTCTATCACCTGCCGCTGCTGGCCAACCTGAGCCTGGTGGCGCTGTGCGGGCTGATGATCGGTTTGGCCAACGGCTACATGACCGCGTACCTGCGCATCCCGTCGTTTATCGTCGGTTTGGGCGGCATGCTGGCGTTTCGCGGGATTCTGCTGGGCATCACCGGCGGCACCACCATCGCGCCGGTGTCGCCGTCGCTGGTGTACGTGGGCCAGGGCTATCTGCCGCATGCGGTGGGCATCGGCCTCGGGATTTTGCTGTTTGCCCTGACCCTGTTTTTGACCTGGAAACAACGGCGCAACCGCGCACTGCATGGCTTGGCCGCACACTCATTGATGCGCGACGTGCTGCGCGTGGCGGTGATCGGCGCGGTGCTGGCCGGGTTCGTCACCATCCTCAACAGCTACGACGGCATCCCGGTGCCGGTGCTGCTGTTGCTGGTGCTGCTCGGCGTGTTCAGCTACGTCACCAGCCAGACCGTATTCGGCCGCCGCGTGTATGCGGTGGGCAGCAACATGGAAGCCACGCGCCTGTCGGGCATCAACGTGCAGGCCGTCAAACTGTGGATCTTCGGCATCATGGGCGTGATGTGCGCCCTCGCCGGCCTGGTCAACACCGCACGCCTCGCCGCCGGTTCACCGTCGGCGGGCAACATGGGCGAACTCGACGCCATCGCCGCCTGCTTTATCGGCGGCACCTCCATGCGCGGCGGCTCGGGCACGGTGTATGGCGCGCTGCTCGGGGCGCTGGTGATTACCAGCCTGGATAACGGCATGTCGATGCTGGATGTGGACAGTTACTGGCAGATGATTGTGAAGGGCAGCATTTTGGTGCTGGCGGTGTGGGTGGATGTGAGTACGCGGGCGGGTCGGCGGTGAGCCCCACTCTCCCATGTGGGAGGGGCGGTGCGACGGTTCGACTTGCCCCCGATGGCGGTGGGTCAGTCACTGCATGAGTGCCTGAACCACCGCCATCGGGAGCAAGCTCCCTCCCACATGGACCGCATTTCATTGGAGTTAGTGGCATTTGGTCATGGTTTTTAAAGGGCCAGCAAGCCGGGTCGCTTTAAATTGCAGGACGTTTCCTAGACAATCTGCGCCGCCTTGTGCCTGT
>NZ_VJWO01000037.1:0-67798 GCF_014889455.1 Pseudomonas sp. K8 | reverse complement strand
GCGGTTCGATCCCGTCATCACCCACCATTCGCTTCAAGTGTTACGCGCAGCGGTAGTTCAGTCGGTTAGAATACCGGCCTGTCACGCCGGGGGTCGCGGGTTCGAGTCCCGTCCGCTGCGCCATATTTGCTTCCACTAAGGCCCACTGAACGCCTGGAAGCCACGGAAATAGCGGCCTTGTGCCGCTTTTTTCGTTTTCTGAATTCCACTGGAATCCATCTCCAGCCACGGTTTTTAAGTACACATTTAAGTACGCCGCTGGCACAGCCTTTTACGATTCCTTGCGCATCAATTTTCGTATTGGTCCGTCTACCGCTGGGTTGTATTCCCCTCCTTGATGCAGAAGGAGGTGTCTGATGGCTCTGACAGATACAGCGCTCAAGAAAGCCAAGCCCGCCAGCAAGCCTTATACGTTAACTGATGGGAATGGCTTATCTCTGCAAGTGCCCACGACGGGTTCGAAGCGCTGGCATTTCCGTTTCTATTGGCATGACAAGCAATTGCGTATTTCCCTTGGCATCTATCCCGACGTCAGTCTCAAGGAGGCTCGCCAGCGGAGAGAGGCTGCACGTGCGCTGGTGGCCAACAATATCGATCCCCGCTCACATCGTCGCGCCGAGCGCCAAAAAGCCTCTCACGCCGCCAACAACACGTTTGAAGCGGTTGCTGGTCGCTGGCATGAGTTCCGAAGTAAAAAACTGACGAAAAGTAAGAAGGGTACTGGTGGTGATCGTGAGGCTTCAGTCGAGTTTTGCGCGCCGGACTCGCCCGCAGGGTGCTGAACCAGACCTTGAGCTCGCATCAGCACTTCGGAGGTCTGGTTATTGAACGAGCGGGGGCGCTGGAGGACTAATAAGAATCTAGTATTTTGTTTGAGTTGACGGTAGCGAGCAGGGTGCGGCGAGTTCTCGAAGCCGGTCAGTGTTCCGGCAGGTTGGCGAAGATGTTCGCCAAGACTTGGTTAAGTTTGCGCAGTTGAGCTTCGGTTAGACCCTGGAAGCTTTTTTGGAATAACTCGTCGGTGAGTTCGTGCATGTCAAAAAACGCCTGGCGACCTGCCGCGGTCAGGCTGACTTGAGTTACGCGGCCGTCCTGGGTGCTCTGGCTGGTTTCCACCAGACCATCATCCTTCATTCGGTAGACGATTTTGGTGATGGTCGAAAGCTTGGCCACGGCGTGTTCGGATATCTCCGAAATGCTGGAGTCGTCGTTCTCGAAGAGAATGTTCAGCACTCGCCAACGCGGGATATCCAGGTCGATCCGCTTGAGCAGCTTTTCCATGGCCATGGCGTAGCGCCCGTACACGCGTGCCAGCCAGTAAAAAGGAAACTCTTCCTTGTGAAAGTCTTCGCTGGCAGGGTTGTAGCGGTTACGGCGTTTCTTGGGAATGGACATCAAAGGAACTGCTTTGTGAAAGTCGACGGACAATCATAGACATTTCTACTAAATTTGGCATCCGCCGCTATGCCGGCGGAGGGCGCTCAATGGTGCTGCAGGTGTGTGGATCTGTCCGAACAGATGGTCAGCTGTTGTTTTCCAATGCCGGATCGAAGCGTGTCGTAAGCCATGTGGCATCGGGCAGACGAAAGAATTCCTGCGTGCGCTGCGCTTTCTAGGCATCGATATTCTGGCCGGCACGCAGCACTGCTTCGGAGCCAGGGAGGCCGGTTTCCACCAGCTAGATGCCCTTGGCTGGATTCTGCCCGTGATACTTCAGCACCATGGCGATCTGACCATAGGAGTCATAGGCGTTGATGCCGACGGTCTTGCTCTTGAGGTCTGTAATGCTCTTGATAGGCGAATCCTCCTGCACGGCTCAGTACAGCGAGAATGGCCCCGGTGCCTCGGCCACGTGCTGGGCACTCGCTAAGCCGGCAGTTCGCTGGACAATGTGCCCTGATCAAGCGAAGACGGGGCCTGAGATGAACAGTCGCGTGCGCCAGCGAGCATCGACTGCACCGTTGACGCGGTGCCTTGGAATTGCATCCATTCGATACGGTAAGGCTTACCCGGTTCGGGGAAGGCATCTGCGCGTCCCCTCAAGCAGTACTTCATTTCTTCCACGCTAAAAAGGAAGCCTGAGCGGATGCTGGTGTTCACCGGGATGCAGGCTGCCCCGCACGCTGCTAATTACCGGAGGTAAAGCGAACAAACAGTCCATGGCCCCGGTGGCGATGATGGCAATATTCAAGGGTGTCCTTGGTTATTGTGCGCGCTGGTTGCGCCTTGGACGTTTGCGCGGTAATCCTTGGGCGGCATGCTGTAGTGGCGCTTGAATACCCGGGAAAAGTGCGCGGAGTCGGTAAAGCCCCACTTGTAGGCGATGGTGGTGATGGGTAGGGCATTGTCACCAGTCTGTGCCAAATCTCGGGCGGCGCAGTGCAGGCGTTGGCGCTGGATGTAGCGTCCGATGCTGTCACCATCGAGTTCAAACTGGCGGTAGAGCTGGCGTACCGAGATGTTCAGCATCGCGGCCAGGTCGGCTGGTGTCGGGGGCGCCAGCAGCGTTTTGTTGATCATTCGCTCAGCGAGTCGTCGTAGGGGGCGGCCGGTGTTCGGTACATCATCGGGATGTAAAGAGGGCTGCAGCAAGTTGATCAGGGCGTCCTGCAATGCCGCGCCATGAGATTGGCCGGCGCCCAGATTCATTTCCCCGTCACTGATCTGCTGCAACATGCCGTGGAGCAGACGTCCGCTCAGGCCGCTCTGTTCGATTTTGCCGAAGCGCCAGGCGTGTGTCGGCAGGAGCCGATCCACGGCGTCACGGCAGAGGTGGATCGACAGTTGCGCGATCAACCCATTCGGTTGCATTTCAAAGGACTCGGCTGAGTCCAGCAGGGCCATGTCGCCAGGGTGCAAGGTGAATGTTTGCGCACTACGGTTGATCGCCATGCTGCCTTCACGCTGCAGGACTAAAAAATAGAAGCGATCATCACCACGGCTTGCGCTGCCGCGTTCGCGGCGGATCGACAAGGCGTTAACCTGGATATCCGCCAGATTCAGATCACCCAATTGATGGTGCTGGATACTGCCAATGAAATTGTCCGCATGAGTGCAGCGTTGCGTGACAAAACGGCCACACACGGCATGTACTGCCTGATTCCAGTGGTCGAAATCGTGGAGGTTTTGCACACTCACAAGGCACCTCGAAGGGATTTCTAATAGTTTTGGTGCGCAATTGGATCGATTTTGCACATATGACTAATTACGGGAAAATTCAAGCATTCCTCGTGCCAGAAACGAGTTGAGTATTGTGAGTTTTCGAACAGGGAGGGCAGGGCCGGTAAACCGGCCCGAGAGGCGATTCAGTAGCGGATCATCACTGACTTGAGTTCGGTGTAATCGTCAATGAACGCGCTGCCGAATTCGCGGCCCGTGCCCGAGGCTTTAATGCCGCCGAAGGGCACCGAAGGGTCGAGGAAGGTGTGCATGTTGATGTATACCGTGCCGGCCTCAATCTGGGGGATCAGGCGCAGTGCCCTGGACAGGTCGTTGGTCCAGATGCTTGCGGTGAGGCCGAACGGCGAGTCGTTCATCAGGCCGGGAAGTTCTTCGACGTCGTCATAAGGCAGCACGCACATTAACGGGCCGAACGTTTCTTCGTGCAGGATGCGATCCTTGGCGTTACCCGCGAGTACCAGGGTCGGCTCAACGAAGTAGCCGGGACGGGCAATCGCATTACCGCCGCAGACGATGCGGCTTTCCTGGCGTGCCAGCTCGAAGAATTGCACCATCTTGTCGAACTGCGGCTTATTGGCCAGGGGCCCGAACTGGACACTCTCATCAAGAGGCGAGCCAATGCTCATGCCTTTTAGTGCCGCGCTGAATTTCTCCAGGGTCTCATCCAGGCGTGAACGCGGTACGTAGAGCCGTTCTGGTGCCGCACACACCTGACCCTGATGCACATAACCGGTTTGGATCAGCCCACCGATGGCAGCATCGAGGTCGACGTCAGGCAGCAGCGCCGCAGCATTTTTGCCGCCCAGTTCCAGGGTCACTCGGGTGAGGTTGGCGGCCATTGCGGCCTGGCCGACCTTGAGTCCGGTCGGCACCGAACCGGTGAACGAAACCTTGGCTACCTGCGGGTGGTTGACCAGTTGTGCACCGACTTCGCCGGTGCCGTTGACGATGTTCAACACTCCCGCTGGCACACCCGCGTCCATTGCCAGTTCGGCCAGGCGCAGCAAAGTCAGTGGGGTGAATTCACTGGGTTTGAGCACCAGCGTACAGCCGGTGACCAGAGCGGCAGCGATTTTCCATACGCCGATCATTACCGAGAAATTCCACGGTACGATACCGGCCACCACGCCCACTGGCTCACGACGGGTGAAGGCGGTGTACTGTTCGCCGGCCATCGACGGGAAGGAGGGGGACATCGTTTCGCCGTTGATCTTGGTCGCCCAGCCGGCGTAGTAGCGTAGGAAAACCGCGCTTTGGCCGACTTCAAACATCCGGGATAGGTGGATAGATTTGCCTGAGCAGAGGGTTTCCAACTGGGCCAGTTCTTCGCTGTTGGCTTCGAGCAGATCGGCCAGTCGATTGAGTATTACGCCACGCTGATAGGGCAAGGTCTTGGCCCAACTGCCTTTAAAGGCGCAGTGTGCTGCACTGACGGCCGCTTCGATGTCAGCTGCATCAGCGGCGGTTACCTGGGCGATGGCTTCGCCATTGGCCGGATTGATGATCGAGATACGCTTGTCGGAGGCGCTAGAGCGGTAAGCACCATCGACGAAATGGGCGTGCTGGCGTTGTAGGAACGCCTGCACTTGGGGAAGCAATTGAATGTCGCTCATGGGGTGACTCCTGGCAGATAAAATCAAAGAGGGATGGCAATGTTCAGCCAGAACTTATCGCCTTCCGGACGGTTCAATACGTCGAACTCATGTTGGTAGCGGCCCTGGATGTTCAAGCCCGAGGCAGTTGTGTAGGAGAGTTGCGGGCCCAGTGCAGTGGCGCGGCCTTTGAAGTCTCCGAATACCGCACCGTCACCGCTGTCGCCGGTGAGCTGTTTGTAGGTGTAGCCACCGATACCCACACCCCAGTTGCCGAAGTGCTTGGCAGCGACGAAGTCGGCGTGGAGTTCATTGCCTGAGCGGTATTGGGTGTCGTTGTTCTCGTAGTTGTGGTCAAACATGGTCTTCATCGAGAACTCATAACCCTGCGGGTTGCGGTAGGTGAAGGCGAACAGCGGCTCGACGGTGGCGTAGTTACGCCCGATGTTGGCCAGTTCTTTCTTGTCGTAGCGGCCGGTGGGTAGGTACAGGTCGACGGCTGCAATCCAGTGCCAGTTTCCGGCGTGCCAGCCGACCGCCAGCGGACTGACGATGAGGTCGCCCATGCCGGCGCGATCCTGGCGGCCGCCCGCCCCCATATTGACGTCCACATCGGCTGCAACCAGGAAGGCGTGCATCGCCCAGTTGCCACCGAGGATCTTCTTATCAGTGACATGGATGGCGCGCAGAATGGTAGCGGCGGTACTGACTTTGAAGTGGTCGAACGCCGGGTTCGTATTGGCAAACTTGTCGGCGGTGTAATAGGTGTTGTAGCTGATCAGGTAGTTGCCAGGCGGAGGCAGGGCGCCGGTCATGAAACCTTCGCTGCCATTGGCGTAGGCGCCGCCACCACCCTCGGTGGCGTGGGCATTCTGGGCAAGGACAAGTGCGGAAAGTGCAATAGCGCTGATCAGATGACGCTGCGGGAAGAAGTGCATGGTGTGATCCTCGATCCGGTTTCAGGGCGTAGGAAAGCTCTGGCGCGATATGCGCGCCAGGTCGGGAAAGGTCGATTAGGAGCGGTTGGAGCCGGCGAGTGACTGAGGTGTGCCAATCACCGCATCGAGATTCAGCGTTTGCTCATGTGGTGCGCTCAGCGTCAGCGGTGCCTTGCCGAGAATGAAATCGGCACCGCGTTCGCCAAGCATGATCGCCGGCGCGTTGGTGTTGCCGCTGGCTATCTGCGGGCATACGGAGAGGTCGATCACTCGCAGGTTCGGCACGCCATGTACGCGCATCTGCAGGTCGACCACCGAGCTGCCCGGATCAATGCCCAGGCAACAGGTACCGCCAGGGTGGTAGACGGTCTTGATCGCCTGGCGTATGAAGGTCTCGATGCCGGCAGTGTCCTGCCAGTCGATATTCTCGGGCGCGACGATCTTCTTGATCAGGCTTTTCAACGCGGGTTGTTGCATCAGCTTGAGGCCGGCTTGCACGGCACGTATCTGCCCTTGCAGGTCGTCTTTGTCACCCAGATAGTTGGGGTCGATGAGCAGCATGTCGGCCGGGTCAGTGCTGCGCAGGCGCACTTCGCCACGAGCCTTGGGGCGCAGGTGACCAACCTTGACCGTGAGGCCATGCTCGGCGGCGGGAGGGGCTTCGCCGGGAGTGTTGTCGAAGTTGTCCATTACCGGCAGGAACATGAACTGGATGTCTGGCCGACCGACGCCCTGGCTGTCGACGAAACCGCCGCCTTCGAGGATATTGCTGGTCAGCAGGCCGCTACGGAACGCCAGCCACTGGATCATGTGCTTGATGCCGCGCAGGCCCTTGTCTTCGCCGAGGATGCTGTTCTGTTTGTGGGTGGTGGCGTTGAGCGACAGGTGAAGGTGGTCATGAAAGTTCTTGCCAACCGGTAGGTTGACCAAGGTTTCGATGCCGAGACCCGCGAGGTGTTCCTTCGGCCCGATGCCGGAGAGCATGAGAATCTTCGGACTGCCGAAGGCGCCGGCGCTGAGAATTACTTCCTTGCGGGCGTGGGCGATTATCGGCGCTCCATCCTTCTCGCTGAACTTCACTCCGGTAGCGCGGGCGTTCTCGACGATCACCTTGTGCGCCAGGGCGTCAGTGATCACGGTCAGCTTGCTGTTGTCGCGTACAGATTTCAGATAGGTACGCGCGGTGCTGGCACGGGCACCATTGTGCGTGGTGGTCTGGTAGAAGCCGACACCTTCCTGGGATGCGCCATTGAAATCGTTGACGTAGGGCAGGCCCATCTCTTGGCCAGCGCGCACGAAGGCCATGGTCATTGGGTGGCGATAGCGGTTCTCGCTGACCGGCAATGGGCCTTGCTGTCCGTGGAATTCACCGCTGAGGCTCTCGTTGGCTTCGGCTTTCTTGAAGTAGGGCAGCACATCGCGATAACCCCAGCCCGGGCAGTTCCAGTCTTTTACCCAGTCGTCGTAATCCTCGTGTTGGCCACGGATGTAGATCATCCCATTGACCGAGCTACCGCCGCCGAGCACCTTGCCCTGGGCAATGATCATTTCGCGGTCGTTGCAGTGTTTCTGCGGCACGGTCATGTACGGCCAGGACTTCTGCTGGAAAACCTGTACCACGGTGGCGGGCATCGTATGGAAGGGGCTGCTGTCCTTGCCTCCGGCCTCAAGCAGTAGCACGCTGCCGGCATTCTGCTGGATCAGCCGGGCTGCAACCACGCAGCCTGCCGAGCCGGCGCCTATCACGATGTAATCGTATTCCTGAGTGGACATGGGGGGGCCTCGCTAATGTCCCGAAGGGATTTTTATGAGGCTCTATTCAAGCCTTTACCAGCGACAGGAAATTGATCCTGGTAGCCAGGTTGTTGTACGTGCTTGCCAGGTTTTACCGATCATCCAGTTGTACGAATCTCAGCCCTTGATGAAACGCTGCGCAAGACTCAGTTGCGATTCGGCCAATTGGTGCAGGGTCTGGCTGATCTCGGTGGTGCGTCCTGCCTGCTGACTGGTGCGCTCTGTGAGGCCGGCAATCTCGGTGATCTGCTGGTTGATCTGCTCGGCGACCTGGCCCTGCTGCTCAATGGCCGCTGCCATCTGCTGGTTCATGCTGCTGATCTGGCCGACTTCCTCGTAGATACGCACCAGTGCCTGGCGGGTTTGCTGCACATCGGCACTGGCGCGCAGCGCGGCCTGCTCGCCACGTTTCGCGGTGGTCAGCGCGTTGCCGCTTCCGCTACGCAGGCTTTCGATAGAGCGCTGGATTTCATGAGTCGAGTCACGTGTGCGTGAGGCGAGGCTGCGTACTTCGTCGGCAACCACGGCGAAGCCCCGGCCGGATTCGCCGGCGCGGGCGGCTTCGATAGCGGCATTGAGGGCCAGCAGATTGGTTTGTTCGGCGATGCTCTGGATCACGCTGGCGATGCCGCCGATCGACTCGATAGCATCGGCCAGGTTGCCGACGGCGCTGCCGATCTCTTCCACCGAAGAGCGCATGGTCTGAGTGGAGTTCTGGCTGTCGTCCGACAGGCGTTCACCGTCGTAGGCCAACTGGTTGGCGTTCTGCGCGGCCTGGGCGGTGCTCTGCAGGTTGCGTGAAAGCTCCTGGATGGTGGCGCTCATCTGGTTGATGGCCGCGGCGGTCTGTTCGGTCTCGCGTACCTGCCTGTTCAGTTGTTCGGCGGTGTTCTCCACCACTTCGGCTGAAGTATGTGCCTGCTGGCGCAGAACCTCGCTGTTGATGCTGATGCGTGACATCACCGTAGTCATCCGCGCGCGCTGGCTGTTCAGGGCCATCGCTAGCAGGGCGCTGCTGTCGGCGTGGCCGCTATGCAGCGGCGCCAGTAGCGGCTCGCTGTATATTTCCCGGTACTGGCCAAGGATTTTGCGGGTCAGTCGGCGCTGGCGCAGGGCTGGTTGCAGCCCGGCCAGCAGCAGCGCGAAGAGGGCCAGCAAACCTGTGGCCAAGGGCAGTTGCGCGGTGATGATTGCGCCCAGAGCGAGCAGGCCAAGACTCAGTTGAAGGCCATGACTGGCGAGCAGCGCAGTGGAACGCTGGCCTGGCGCCCACGGCGATTGACCACGGTCGAGGCGGGCATAGAGTGTGCTGGCTGCGAGTATTTCTTCACGGCTGATCGGCTGGTAGACGGTGCCGAGCGCCGAGAGTTCTCCGCCATCGAACAGCGGCACGACATAGAGCGTGTGCCAGTAATGCCCGCCCTGCCTGTGACGCCCCATCACGGGGCCAGTCCAAGGTACGCCGGCACGCAGCGCACGCCACATGCTGTCGATGACCACTGCGGGCATGCGCGGGTCATTGATCTGCTCGTGGGGTTTGCCGATCAGTTCGTCTTCGCGCAGGCCGCACATTCGCAGGTAGGCCGCATTGCAACTGAGCAGCACGCCTTTTGGATCGAGGCGCGATATCGGCGGTTCATCGAAGTGCGGGAGGTTGGGGTGGATGGCAGCATTCATTGCACGACTCCTCGCGGTTACCAGGGCAGCACGCGCTCGGCGCGCATCTTGCGCACCATGGCGTCGTAGAACTTGGTGGCGAAGCCACTCTCGCGGATCAGCATGGCGGTGAGGTCCGCGCACCTCTCGGCAATACCGGCTTCGAGCGGGTTGTCTTCGCCGCCCAGGGCGCCGGCGGCACACTGGTTCTCGGCCGCGCGTTGCACCGTCCAGAGCAGGAAGAAGGCTTTCTCGATGCTGCTTTCGCCCACTGCGATACCGTGGTTGCGCAGCACCAGGATGTGCTTGTCGCCCAGGCTTTCGATCATCCGGGTCTTCTCGTCTTCAAACAGCGTGATGCCTTCAAAGGTGTGGTAACCGATGCGGCCGTAAAGTTGCGCGCCGTAGAAGTCGTCATGGGTGAAGCCGCGCTTTTTCTGCACCACGGCGGAGATCGGCGTGGTGTGGGTGTGTAGGAGGCACTGGATATCGTCGCGCGCGCCATGCACGGCACTGTGCAGAGCGAAGCCTGCGGGGTTGCCGTCGTAGGGTGACTCGTCGAGCTTATTACCGTGCAGGTCGACCTTGAGCAGGTTGGCTGGAGTGACTTCGCTGTAGTTCAGGCCGAACGGGTTGACCAGGTAATGGTGGGCCGGGCCAGACAGGCGTGCGGAAATGTGATTGAAGATGGTCTCGGTCCAGCCGAAGTAATCGACCAGGTGGTAGCAGTGGGCGAGCTTGATGCGCAGCGCCCATTCTTCGTCGCTACAGGTTTCGGGCTTGAGGGTTTGGATCATTGCGGTCATGGTGGTTTCTCTAGGGCGGTAGGACGCACCTGTCAGGCACGATGGCGTTATGTCAGGCGCAAGGAGCCAGGCGCAGGTTGTCATGGAACCCGTTTCGGCCGGGAAACTCCGGTGCGAGTACGCGTGCATTGGGCATCTTCAGCCACAGGCGCAGTAGGCGGCGTTTGAGGTCTGGATCGTCGTGATCCTCAAAGTTGCTACGCGAATGCATCACGGCGTAATTGTTGGCGAACTGCATGTCGCCGGGTTCCAGCATCATGTCCAGACGGATCGCTGGGTCATGAATGATGGCGTCGATCAAATCCAACGCCTGGACTTCTACCTGGCAGAGCTTGACGTTGCTCTGTTCGTGGCCGAGTTCGATATAGGCACGAAGGTAACGACAGCTGAGCTTATCCTCGTGGTAGCTGAAAATCGGAGAGGGGACCGGTAGGTCATTACCCAAGTGTGCGAAATATAGTGGGCGATAGAGCAACGCCAGATAGTGGGGGTTCCTCTCCAGGATCTCGTTGTAGACGGTCGCAGCGCTGACCAGGCTGCTGAGTCCGCCTTGCTTGGCCTTGCGTATGGACAGGAGTCCAACTACATCGGACAGATCTGTGTGGTAGGGCAAGTAGGCGTTAGTTTCGTAGACACGAGTAGTTTTCTCTTTGGAGTTGCCTATGGCGGTCACCACGCCCAGCAGGTCGGCGCGTGGATTCTGAGTCACAGGAGTCCCCATGTGCAGGCCCAGGCCGTAATAGATGATTGCCATTTCCTCTTCGCTATAGAGCTCGGCTGGCAGGCCACGAAGGAGAAGAAAACCGCGGCCATTCTCCAATTCGTTCGCAAGGTTTTGGATCTCCTTATCCAGCTCTGGTATCAAGAAATCCTCACGTATGAAGTTCGGAGCCTTTAGGCCACGATCTCTAACCTGCACCATGGCGCGATCAAGCACAGCGAGCGTGTCAGGGGATAGGTGATATATCCAGGCTTGCTCAGGGTCTTTCACCAAATCTTCGCCACGCCAGGCGCAGGGTGAATCGATTTTTTGGGTAAGCAGGGAGGTCATGGTTTTTTCCTTTCCTGTGATGGGGTAGATGTGGGCGCGATGACCGAAACGATGTCAGTGCTGCTGCGTGAAGGGTGCCGAGTTAAAAAGCGCGCTAGCGAAAGAATGTCGCGAGTGGTGGGTACGCCGAGGCCGTGGTGCTCTGCAAGTTCGACTACCGCGTCACCGATAGCGGCGAGTTCCAGAGCGCGCCCATGCTGATAGTCCTGCAGCATCGAAGTTTTGACTGCGCCCATGCCTGCACCAAGTTTCATGAATGTTGGTGGGTCGAAATCAATGCGTGCGCCATAAGCTGCGGCAGTGAGTAGCCCTTCATGAAGTATTTTCCCCACCAGAGGGGTTAACTCGGGCTGGCTATAGAGCTCTTCGAGTGTTGCCCCAGTGATTACCGACAGGGGGTTGGAGGTCAGATTGGCGAGGATTTTGGTCCACAGCGAGTCTCGGATACGATCACTTGCTCTGGCTTCTATACCCGCGTCTTCGATCAGTTGACGGATCGTTTCGAGTCGTTGGCTCTTGCGGTTATTTGGCTCGCCAAGAATCATCAGGTGCGGATTGTGTGAGCGTGCCTGTCCTGGGCTTATCGTTTCTGCAGTTATGAATACTACGCACCCGAGGATATGTGCCGGATCGAGAGATGCCAGCAGGGTTCCGTCTGGATCAACCGCCTGTATAGGTTGACCAGCCATATTTCCGGACTCGCCGTGGAAGTACCACCATGGCACGCCGTTCACGACCGGAACCACGGTTGTATGTGGGCCGATCAACGGTGCCAGATGGGGGACCAGCGTGGGTAAGGATTGTGCCTTGACGCACAGGAAAACCACGTCCTGCTCGCCGAGCAGGACACAGTCGTCGCTGGCGTTTACCGGGGCGTTATGTTCGCCATCCAGGTCGGTCAGGCGTACGCCGTTTTCGTTTAGCGCGGTGAGTGTGTTGCCACGGGCGAACATATTCACTGGTTGACCTGTGGCCGCCAGGCGCGCCGCCAGGGTGCAGCCAATGGCACCGGCGCCAACAATGCACAGGCGTGAAGGGATCGAGCGAGCCATGGGGCTTTCTCCTTGCAAATAGGTTGCGCCCGCGAGACGGGCGCATGGTGGATCAAGTCGCGAGCATTTCCTGGTGCTTGCTGGCCAGGCCTAGGTAGGCCTCAATCACCCGCGGGTCATCGGCCAGTTCGGCGGCCGGGCCCTGCATGACGATCTGCCCGGTTTCCAGCACGTAGGCGTAGTCGGCAACACGCAACGCCGCGCGGGCGTTCTGCTCCACCAGCAAGATCGACACACCCTGGCGCCGCAGGTCGGCGATGATGCGGAAGATCTCTCGAGTGATCAGCGGCGCCAGGCCCAGGCTCGGCTCGTCGAGCATCAGCAGCTTGGGCTTGGCCATCAGCGCACGGCCTACGGCGAGCATCTGTCGCTCGCCGCCGGAAAGGGTCGACGACTCTTGCTTGCGGCGTTCAAACAGGCGCGGGAACAGGCTATAGACTTCCTGAAGGGTGCCGTCGAGGTACTTATCGCCTTTGCGGTAGCGCATAAAGCCGCCGAGGCGCAGGTTGTCCTCGACGCTCATGCTGCCGAACAGTTCACGCTTTTCCGGCACCAGGCCCAACCCGCGCCCGACCAGCACCTCGACTTCCGGTACGGCTTCCAGGGTTCCGTCGAAGTTGACTTGGCCCTTGGAGCCAAGCACGCCCATGATCGCCGAGAGCAGGGTGGTCTTGCCGGCGCCGTTGGGACCGATCACGGTGACGATCTGGCCTTCGCCGACGGTCAGGCTGGCATTGCTTAGCGCCTCGACCTTGCCATAGGCCACGCTCAGGTTTTTTATTTCGAGCAGGATGTTACGAGGTTGATTACTCATGGTCTTCACTCCGCTCCGCCGAGATAGGCTTCGAGCACCGCCGGGTTTTTTTGCACGTCATCTGGCAGGCCTTCGGCAATTTTCTGGCCGAATTCCATGACCGTGATGCGGTCCACCAGGCCCATGACAAAGTCCATGTCATGTTCCACCAGCAGTATTGCCATGCCTTCGTCACGCAGCTTGCGCAGCAGGTTGCCGAGGGCTTCCTTCTCTTTGTGACGCAGGCCGGCGGCGGGCTCGTCGAGGAGCAGCAGGCATGGGTCAGCACACAGCGCGCGAGCGATTTCCAGGATGCGTTGCTGGCCAAGGGCGAGGCTGCCAGCTTCTTCATAGAGGTAGTCGCCGAGGCCAACCCGCTCCAGTTGGCGCCGGGCCTCACGCAGCAAGTCGGCTTCTTCGGCGCGCTCCATGTGCAGCAGCGACGATACGATGCCCTTGTCGCCACGCAGGTGGGCGCCGATGGCTACGTTCTCCAGCACACTCATGGTTGATAGCAGCTTCACGTGCTGGAAGGTGCGGCTCATGCCCATGTGGGCGATACGTCGCGAGGGAATGCCGTTGATCTTCTCGCCAAGGAACAACACCTCACCCTCGGTGGGGGTGTCTACCCCGGAGAGCTGGTTGAACATGGTGCTCTTGCCCGCGCCGTTGGGGCCGATCAGCGCGAGGATTTCTCCGGCGCGGATCGATAGGTTCATCTGGTTGTTGGCAACCAGGCCACCGAAGCGTTTGGTCACGTTACGTGCTTCGAGGATAAGTTGGCCGCTATCTGGCAGGTCCCGGCGCGGCAGGCCGCTCGGCAGGTCATCTGCTCTGGGCGCGTTGTGGTCGTGGCGCCAACGGGCTGGAACCAAGCGCACCAGCAGTGGCCACAGGCCGCCCGGAGCACGCTGCATGAGCAATACGATAAGCAGGCCGAAAACGATCGTTTCGTAGTTGCCCTGGCTGCCCATCAGCGTCGGTAGCCAGTCCTGCAGCCACTGCTTGAGCATGGTCAGGATACCGGCACCGAGCAGGGCGCCCCAAACGCTGCCCACACCGCCGATCAGTGCCATGAACAGGTAGTCGATGCCCATGTTCAGTCCAAACGGCGTCGGGTTCACGAAACGCTGGGTATGTGCGTAGAGCCAGCCCGAGACGGTGGCGAACAGCGCGGAGATGAGGAACACCACCAGCTTGGAGCGAAAGGTATTCACGCCCATCGACTCGGCCATCACCTGGCCGCCCTTGAGCGCGCGGATGGCTCGGCCTTCGCGGGAGTTGAGCAGGTTACGGGTGATCAGGATGGCGACCAGCAGCACCGCCCAGATCAGGTAATAGATCTTCTCGCCCTTATCCAGCGTCAGACCGAACAATGAGATCGACGGCAGATCGGCGATGCCGCTCTGGCCGCCCAGCCCATCCAGGGTGCCGAACAGGTAATAGAGCGAAATGCCCCAGGCGATGGTGCCCAGCGGCAGATAGTGTCCGGACAGCTTCAGGGTCAGGGCACCGAGCAGCACGGCTACACAGACAGTGAGGGCGATGCCCACCAGTAATGACAGCCAGGGTGAACCGGCGGTCCAGGCGAGCCAGACGGGCAGTTGCTCGGCGGTGGTCAGATAGGCGCTGGTATACGCTCCGAGGCCAACGAACGCGGCCTGGCCGAAGCTGGTCATGCCACCGACCCCCGTGAGCAGGACGAGGCCCAGCACCACCAGGGTATACAGGCCTATGTAGTTGAGCAGGGTAATCTGGAAGGACGGCAGTAGCAGCGGCGCGACGCCGACGATGACGACCAGCAGGGTGACGAGGAGGCGCGGTTTCATTCTTCTTCCTCCACATGACGGCTAGTCAGTGAGCGCCAGAGCAGGAACGGGATGATCAGGGTGAACACGATGATCTCTTTGTAGTTACTGGCCCAGAACATCGAGAAGGCCTCCACCAGACCAACTGCCAGCGCGCCTAGGGCGGCGATGGGGTAGCTGACCAGGCCGCCGATGATGGCGCCAACGAAACCTTTCAGGCTGATGATGAAGCCGGAGTCGAAATACAGGGTGGTGATTGGGGCGATGAGAATTCCCGAGAGGGTGCAGAGAAAGGCGGCCAGAGCAAAGGTCGTCTTGCCCGCCAGGCTCGGCGATATGCCCATCAGCCGTGCCCCCATGCGGTTCACCGCAGTGGCGCGTAGCGCCTTGCCATACAGGCTGCGTTCAAAGAACAGGAACAGGCCGACGATCAAGCCCAGCGAGACAACGATCACCCACAGTGTCTGGCTATTCAGTGTCACTGGGCCGAGCTCCAACCCTGTTTCGGAGAACGGTCGAGTGCGTGCGCCATCGGGGCCGAACAGCAGCAGGCCGACCCCGACCATGGCCACATGCACGGCAATCGAGACGATCAGCAGCACCAGCGAGTGGGCGCCGGCGATTGGCTGGAAGAACAAGCGATACATCTGTGGGCCCATTGGCACCAGCAGGGCCAGGGTCAGCAGGGCCTGGATCGCCATGGGCAGGTTTGCCAGTAGTAGATTCTGTACCAGCAACACCATGGCTACGGCGTAGGCGAGCTTTATCGGCAGGTATTTGGGTAAGCGAAAGCCGTGGCCTTTGTGCAATGTGCCGAGCAGATCCAAGGTGCAGTCGATGACTGTCAGGGCGAGCAGCAGCCAGACCAGTCGGGTTGGCTGGCCAGCTTGCAGAGCCGCCATGGTCAGAGCGCCGAAGGTGACAAACTCACCCAGAGGGATCAAAAGAATTCGTGTCACGGTAAAGACCAGGAGAATGGAAAGCGCCAACAGTGCGTAGATCGCACCATTGGTCACGCCATCCTGACCCAGCAGCATGGCTATCTGAAAATTCATGGAGGCAATATCCTTCGATGACAGGATTCGTATTGCGCGCAGCGACTACCGGCCAAGAAGGCAGGTAGTGGTCTGGCGTCTAACGTACGGTCGGTGCCAGGCACCGGCTAAGGCGTGGCTGCTGTGTTACTTGAGCAGCACCCATTTACCGTCCTTGACGGTGATCAGCTCGCGGCCGCGTTTGTCGAAACCGCTGTGATCTTCAGGACTCATGTTGTACACGCCCTGGGTCGCAGCCAGCTCATGGGTCTGTTCCAGTGCATCGCGCAGTGCCGAACGGAACTCGGCGGTACCTGGTTTGCCTTTTTGCAACGCGGTGGGAATGGCGTGCTCCAGCAGCAAGCCGGCATCGTAGACATTGGCGCCGAATGTCGCTGGCGCGCTGCCATTTAGCTGGGTGTAATCATCGATGTATTTGCGCGCCACACTCTTGGATGGGTGATCGTCCGGTACTTCGTCAATCACCAGCATCAGGCTGGCTGCAAGGATGGTGCCTTCGACCTTGCGCCCGCCCAGTTGCAGGAACGGCGGGAGAGCCGCGCCATGGGTCTGGTAGACCTGGCCCTTGTAACCCTGGTCGAACAGGGTGGTCTGCGGCAGCACGGCCGAGCTACCCGGTGCGGCGACCAGTACGGCGTCCGGTTTGGCCATGAGGATCTTCAGGCTCTGGCCGGTGGTGGATGTGTCCTGACGCTGGAAGCGCTCGTTGGCGACGATTTTTATCCCGTTCTTTTCGGCCAGGGCCGTCATGACTTTGCCCCAGTTCTCACCATAGGGGTCGGCGGTGCCGATCAGGCCGAGTGTCTTTACGCCGGTCTTGACCATGTGCTCGACCAGCGCTTGGGCGATCAGGTCATCGTTCTGGGTGGTCTTGAATACCCATTTTTTTTGCTCCGTCATCGGTAGTACCACGGCGGCGCTTCCGGTTGGGGCGAGCATTGGCGTGCCCGACTCGGCAGCAAATTGAATCACCCCCATGGCATTGGGCGAGCCACTTGGGCCGATGATTGCGTCGACATGTTCTTCGTCGATCAGTTTCTTGAACGCCTTCACCGAGGCCGTCGGGTCGCTACCGTCGTCCAGCGAAATGTAGGTGATGTTCTGATCGCCGACTTTCTTCGGCATGAGCGCCACGCTGTTCTTCTGAGGGATACCGACCAGTGCGATAGGCCCGGTCGAAGAGGTGACGACACCGACTTTCACATCTGCCTGAGCCGCCATCGACGCGCAGAGCGCACTTAACATCAGGGTGGACACAGCTTTCTTGAACAGCATGTCGTGCTCCAGGGTGCAAGGCTAATAAGCGGGCTGAGTTGCGGTACCTATGGGGTATCCGCATAGCCTCTCGTAATGCGCTTGGTGATATTCACCGGCGAAAGCATCACCGCCTGACAGCGGTCGGCGTGCTAGCGACGAATTTGCAGATTGCATGCCAGAACTTGAGCTGCACCAGCAGTGCGCACACCTCGCTCATCTCCCCTCTCGACTAAAAAAGCCGGCGATCGGCAATCGTCGTTGGTCAGTCGCATCGTCAGTAAAAACAGCGATTTAAGTGATTTTTTTTCTGCTTTTTATGGCTAAAAATGTATGCAAAGAGCGTGGTTTTTTAAGATTTAAAATGACGAATATTTGTTTTCGATAGGTGTTTTCTTGAGCCTTTTTTCTGTTCAAAAAACAACCTGGTAACACTTGTCTGATTGCTGTTGACTCGGGTTTGTATGTGTAAATTATTGTTTTATATGAATTTATTTTTATTTATCGATGATGGGATGAACCTTTGGTAAAGCGTTACCAATCTGCACGTGACTGGTGCGATTCATGGAAATTCGCACCAAATCCGATCGATATTATTAAGTACAATTCAATTGACAATTCACGTAATTATGGCGATTTTAGATTTAGCGAATCGGCGGCCTCGTGCTCGCCACGCCAACAACGTTCGAGAAGGTAGACGGTATGACAATGGTGATCGAGCAAATGAAGGTAGGGGGTACTGGCCTGAAGGTGATGGTGAAGGACACCATCGATATTTCTGGCTATCCGACCCGCGCGTCCAGTAGGGCGCTACAGGATGTCGGTCCAGCTACGCAGAACGCCGCCGTGGTCGATGCCCTGTTTGATGGTGATTGCCAGGTTGTCGGCAAGACCGTTCTGCATGAGCTTGCCTATGGCACTACCGGCATCAACCATTACGCCGGTACTGCCGAGAATCCGCGATATCCCGGACGTATTCCTGGCGGCTCCTCCAGTGGCTCGGCGGCGGCCGTCGCTGCTGGGCTCTGTGATTTTTCCCTGGGCACCGATACCGGTGGGTCTGTGCGCATTCCTGCGTGCTGTTGCGGTGTGTTCGGCTTTAAGCCTACGTTCGGCCGCATTGATCGTCGGGGGGTGATGCCCGCGCAGAGCAGCCTGGATTGCGTCGGCCCCTTCGCGAGCCGCTTGTCCCTGCTGATTGAGTCGATGCGCATCATTGATCCTTCGTTCAAGCCATTACCGGAAGTCGCAGACATTTGTCTCGGTGTGGTCTCGGTGCAGGCATCGAGTGAGGTGCAGCGCGCTATCGACGCCGTGCTTCATGCCACCAACCTGACGCTCGGCAATGTACAGCTCAATAGCATGCAGGCTGCCTATGATGCCGGCATGGTGGTGATCAACCGCGAGACCTGGAATGCCTGCGGGCATCTACTCGATACCGGCTTGGTCGCCCCGGATGTCGCCGGTCGCTTGCAGGCAGCCGGGCAGACCAGCGATGACGCGCTGGCCGCCGCCGAACGAGTGCGCACCACGTTTACCGCCGAGGTAGATGCCGCCCTTGAGCGTTTTCCGGTTTTGGTCCTGCCGACTATGCCTGACTACCCATTGCGTCTCGAGGACGCGGCAGACACCCGTGCGGTGCTGGGGATGACCGCGTTCGTGAGGCCTTTCAATCTTTCTGGTCATCCGGCTCTGAGCATTCCCTTTGAAGGGGAATCCGGTTTGCCGGTCGGCCTGCAACTTATCGCCGCCAAAGGCGCTGACGAACTGCTTTTGGCGGTCGCTGGCGAGTTGTTGCGGCGTCTCGATTCCAACCTTCTCTGATCGTGGATCCTGTCATGACTTCGCTCACCCTGGTCGGCAATACGCCGTCTGCCGCCATTACCGACAATCAGGCCTTTTCGGCATTGTTGGTCGATATCAAAAAACGCGCCCGTAGTGGCGAATTCGACCGCCTTGGCTATATCGCCCAAGACGTGATTGACGCCTTCAAGACGCTGGGGGTTTACCGTGCTCTGGTGCCCCGCCGCTTCGGTGGTGACCAGTGCTCGCCAGGCGAGTTCTGTGCCATGGTCGAAGAGATTTCCAGGGCAGACGGTTCTGCTGGCTGGGTCGCCAGCTTCGGTATGAGCCCGGTCTACCTGGCGTCGCTGCCTTTGGATACCATTCGGCAGGTCTATGCAAATGGCCCCGACGTAGTCTTCGCCGGTGGCTTTTTCCCGCCGCAACCAGCCGAGGCCGTGCCAGGTGGCTTCAAGGTCAACGGCCGCTGGAAGTACTCCAGCGGCTGCATGGGGGCTTCACTGGTGGGCGTCGGTATCGCACCAAAAAACGGTGACAAGCTGGACTTGCCGCGCCTTGCGGTAATGCCACAAAGCAAGGTGCGTATCGAGCAGACTTGGGACACCGTCGGCTTGCTCGGTACCGGTAGTCATGACCTGGTGGTCGAGGATGTGGTCGTATCGGAGGAGTGGACGTTCGTGCGCGGTGGCGCGGCCAATCTTGACGAGCCGTTCTTCCGTTACCCCTCGCTGTCGTTCGCCACCCAGGTCCTTTCCGTCGTCGGTCTTGGCGTTGCCCGGGCTGCCTTGGACGAGCTCCGCGATATGGCTGCTGGGCGCATCTCGGTAACCGGTGCGCCGGCTGTGGCCGACAGGCCACTGGCCCAGGTTGAGATCGCTAAGGCTGAGGCTGCGCTGCGTGCGGCTAGAGCTTTCTTCTTCGAATCCATCGAGGACGCCTGGCAAACGGTGTTGCGGGGTGACTCGCTGTCGGTCGAGAAAACCAACCTGCTACGTCTGTCTTCGACCCACGCTACCCGCGTCGCCGCCGAGGTGGCGCGCACCGCGCAGATGCTGTCGGGCATGACCGGCGTCTACAACAGCAGCCCGTTGGCACGCTGCGTGAACGATGCGCAGGTGGTCACCCAGCATGCCTTCATGGGCGACATTACCTACCAGAATGCCGGCGCCGTCTTCTTCGGCAAGCAGCCCTTGCCGGGCTATCTCTGACCCTTATCTGGAGCCAATCATGAGTGAGAAAAAACCACTGCGCGTGCTGTTCTGCATGGGCATCAACCAGAACTTCTTCGATGCGCCGCGCGAGGAGCAACTGGAAGTATGGGGAGCGTTCAGTGCCATGTGGAACGGCATTCACGATCTGCCTGGAGTGACGGTGTTCGGCAACATGGACGATGACCAAAGCATGGTCGGGCCATCCAGCGGATACCCCTGGACCACTTACCTGCTGGCCGATGTGCCGGACATTGAGACTGTACACGCGGCCTGCAACCTGTTCCGAACCACACCGGTGGGCGAAGGCACCTACAAACTGTGGCGTTATGCCAAGGTCGAGGCCCGCACTGGCCGCGAACTGATCATCCAGCGCGCGTGATTGACATGTTGAACGAAGCCCTAATCGCCAATCTCGAAGCGCGTCTCAAGCGCTTCGAGGCCGAGCACGCCATACGCGCCTGTATGAATCGCTACATGGTGCTATGCGATGCCCTCGACGCAAGCACGCAACTGACTGAGCTGGCTGGCCTGTTCACGATCGATGCGGTCTGGGAAGGCAAGGGCGCCAAGTACGCCAACAGCTTCGGCGGCTATCGTGGGCGTGAGGAGATCGGCGCGATGTTCTCCACCTACATGCAGACCCCGGCGCACTTCGCCCTCAACGTGCACTTCCTCACCAGCGAACTGATCGAGGTCGGCACCGACGGCGCATCGGGCAGTTGGGTGATGTTGCAGACCTCAACCTTCGCCAGTGGCGCTTCGCACCTCAATGCCGCGCGGCTGACCGTGCGTTTCGCCGAGGAAAACGGGCAATGGCGCATGGCACATTTCCAGACCGAGAACCTGTTCAGTCGTCCGGTGGATGCCTGGAACAGCGAGGCGGCCTTGCCCGTTCCAAGCCGACCCTCGGCTGAATGAACCAAGACTTTTTAAAGTCGGCCAAACAAACCGACCAGGAGCCAACTGTGAATAACATGATCGATGTCGTGAACCTCGAATGTGATCCCGCCGAACGGGTGCAGGCGGACCGCGTACACACCTCGCTGTACACCGACGCGAAGCTGTTCGATGCCGAGATGGAAAAAATCTTCTACAGCACCTGGGTATGGGTCGCTCACGAGAGCGAAATCCCTGACTCTGGTAGCTACAAGAGTACTTATATCGGCAAGCAGCCGGTGATCGCCGTGCGTGATCGCAAGAAGCAGATCCATGTCCTGCTCAACCGCTGCCGCCACCGTGGTGCCACTGTTTGCGAGCACAAGAAGGGCAAGACCAACAGCTTCGTCTGCCCCTATCACGGTTGGGGCTACGCCCTGGACGGCTCTCTGCGCGGCATTCCGCACCCTGACAGCTACGGCGATTGCCTGGACAAGAGCGAACTGCCACTGGTCAGCCTGCGTACAGAGAGCTACGCCGGGATGGTCTTTGCCACCTTCAAGGACGACATCGAGCCGCTGGTGGACTTCCTCGGTCCAGCTAAAAAATGGATGGATCTGTTCATGAAACAGGGTGCTGGCTATGGCATCAAGGTGCCGGGCGAACACCGCTTCCGCTTCCCGGGCAACTGGAAGATCCAACTGGAAAACACCACGGACGCCTACCACTTTCCGCTGGTTCACAAGTCGTTCCTGCACTCGGTGGATCAGCAGACCATGGACATGCTCGATTTCGTTGATGGCTCAGGCTATGTCGAAGACCTCGGCAACGGCCACAGCGTGATGGTCATGATCCCTGACCTGATCGACCTGGAAGCCAACCTTGATGCACCGATTCCGACCCGCTTTGAAAGCCTGGCCCAGGAGTTGCGTGACGAAGGTATTGAGGACCTTCAGGTCCGCCGCATCGTCCGTGCGGTCGGTGGTTCGGGCTTCAACCTCAATCTGTTTCCCAACGTTGCCTGCTCTATGGCGTTCTTCCGGGTGCTGCAGCCGATCTCGGTCAACGAAACGGAGATCCATCACTCGGTGATCACCATGGATGGTGGCCCGGCAGCCGCCAACCGCTACCGCTTGCGTCTGCATGAGCACTTCCAAGGTCCGATGGGCTTCGGTACGCCGGACGATTCCGAAGCCTGGGAGCGTGTGCAGAAGGGGGCCAATGCTGGCGAAGATCTATGGATCATGCTCAACCGTGGCCTGCCAGGCGAGAAGCCGAGCGAAGACGGACGGATCAGCGACGTGTCAGCCGAAACAGGTATGCGCGCAGCGTACCAGCAGTGGAAAAAAATGATGTCGGCCTGACCGACCAGACCGACGGAGAACGCGAAAATGAATCTGCAATTGCTTCAGGAAGTCACCGCCTTTATCTGGCAGGAAGGCGACATGCTCGATCACAGCGAATACGACGCCTGGTTGGCGCTGTGGGCGCAGAAGGGCACTTACATCATCCCCATCGACCCGTGCGAGGAGGATTTCGAGAACAGCCTGAACTACGCCTATGACGACGCGCACATGCGTGAGCTGCGGGTGCAGCGGCTGATCGGTGGTGAGTCGATCTCGACGACTCCGCGACCGCGTACTGTACGCACCATTTCGCGTTTTCGCGTCCTGTTCAATGACGGCGAGTTTGTCACTGTGCGCTGTGCGCAAAACCTGCGCGAGTTCCGCAAGGACGTGCTCAAGCACTACAGCTCGGACACGGTGTACGAACTGCAACGCAGCGGCGAGAGCTTCAAGATCCAGCGCAAGCTGATCCGGCTGATCAATTCCGACGATACCCTCGCGGGTATCGGCTACATCCTTTGAGGGTCCGGCTATGAAGCAGATCGCACTGGTCACTGGTGCAGCCCAAGGATTGGGCTACGCCATTGCCGCCCGGCTGTTCGCCGCTGGCTACACAGTGGTTATCAGCGACCTTTCCCTGGAGCGCGCCCAGGCGGCTGCCGAGGCACTGGATGCCAGTGGTGAGCGGGTGTTGGCGCTCAAACTGGACGTTACCAACAAGGCCGATTTCGAGGCCGCACTGGCCGTTACTCTGGAACGCTTCGGTGCTCTACAGGTACTGGTAAACAATGCGGCAATGACCATGACCACGCCGGTCATGCAGATCAGCCCGGAAGAGTTCGACAGCGTTATGAGCCTCAACACCAGAAGCATCTTTGTCGGCTGCCAGGTATTTGGCACGCACATGGCGGCGGTCGGATACGGGCGCATCGTCAACATGGCTTCGCTGGCTGGGCAGAACGGTGGCACCGCTACCGGCGCGCACTACGCCGCATCGAAAGGCGCCATCGTCACCCTGACCAAGATTTTCGCCAAAGAGTTGGCCGCAAGCGGTGTGACGGTCAATGCCGTTGCGCCAGGGCCGATCGACTCGCCCATGGTGCATGCAGTGGTATCGCCGGAGCGCATGGGAGGAATGCTCGCCAATATTCCGGTGGGGCGCCTGGGGAATGCGGATTTTCTCGGCGACCTGATCGTGCAACTGGCACGGCCGGAAGCCTATTTCACTACCGGGGCAACCTGGGACGTGAATGGTGGTTTGTTCATGCGCTGAGTTTCAACGAAAACATAATGCGACGGCCGAACCAGCGGCCGCGTTCTTACCTTGACGTCCAATGCGGGTGAGCCCGAGATGATTGAAGAGCTCTTGACGGTGCAGGTGCGCAAGCGCCAGCTCCAGGGCGACGGTGTCGTCGTTCTTGACCTGATTCCGGTGGGTGGCGCCAAGCTGCCGGCCTTTGAAGCCGGTGCCCATGTGGATATCCACATCGCCCCCGGCCTGGTGCGCCCGTACTCGCTGTGCAGCGACCCGGCGGACAGCGCTGTATACCGCCTCGGCGTGCTCAGGGACCCCGCCTCGCGCGGCGGTTCCACGAGTGTGTACGACACGTTGCTAGAAGGGGCAGAGGTGCAGATCAGTGCGCCGCGCAACCTGTTTCCTCTGGCAAGCGAGGCGCGCCGCTCAATCCTTATCGGTGGCGGCATCGGCATCACCCCGATGATCGCCATGGCCTATGCGCTGCATGCCAAAGGCGAGGATTTTGAACTGCACTACTGTGGCCGCTCGCGCAGCCGCAGTGCTTTTCTCGACGAGTTGCAGAGCGCCGCTTTCGCCGAGCGCGTTCACACCCATTTCGACGATGAGGCACCCGCGCAGAAGCTCGACATGGACCGCGTGCTCGGCCAGGCCGAGAGCGGCGTACATGTCTACACCTGCGGCCCGTCCGGATTCATGGACTGGGTGATCGGTGAGTCGGTGAAGCATGGCTATGCCGATGACCATATCCACCGTGAATACTTCCAGATTGAAGTGGACAACAGCGGTGCCAGCTTCGAGGTGGTCGCCGCGCGCAGCGGCAAGACGGTGCAGGTCGCCGAGGGGCAGACGATCCTCGCGGCGCTGGCGGACGTCGGCATCCAGATCGAGATCTCCTGCGAGCAGGGCATCTGCGGTACTTGTCTATGTGATGTGCTTGAAGGCGAGCCGGATCATCGCGACGTGTACCTCACAGACGATGAGAAGCAGGCCAACGACCAGATCTTGATCTGCTGTTCTCGCGCCAAATCGAAAAAGCTGGTTCTGGATATCTGAGGAGGTAAAGCGATGGTCGATGTAAGCGGATTCCGCAATGCCATGTCCCGACTCGGAGGCGCCGTTTCGGTGATCACCACCGATGGCCCCGCAGGACGTTTTGGCTTCACTGCTTCGGCGGTGTGCAGTGTTACCGATTCACCACCCACTCTGCTGGTGTGTATGAACCGCGCGTCCTCTTCTAACGCGCACTTCAAGCACAACGGTGTGCTTTGCGTGAATGTACTGAGTGCAGACCTGAAGGACATTTCGGGCGTATTCGCCAATCGCGAGCTTGGCTCCGATCAGCGATTTTCCTCGACCGCCTGGACGTCCCTGGAAAGTGGTTCGCCGGTGATGGAGGAGGCCCTGGTCAACTTCGATTGCCGCATCGCTCAAGTTCATGAAGTGGGTTCGCACAGCATTTTTTACTGCGAAGTTCTGCGTATCAAAGAGGGCAGTGCTGAAGAGGGATTGGTGTACTTCAACCGGGCATATCACAAGCTCTGTGACGTATCCAAGGCGCTGTCCTGACGCTGTATTGGTCGTAACTTAAAAATCTTCCAAACCTATAAAACCCCCGACGCTTGCGTGCCGGGGAAGGGCTCTTGTTGCCTGCTTCGCGGATAACTGTGCCGTTCAGAGCACCCCGTGAATTGACTGCCAAGTTATCGATTTTTGTTGATCTGCTCACACCACAACACCCGGCTCGCCGGATAAAAAAAAGGAGCGTCACATGTTCCAAAAATCATCACTTGCATGCGTGTTTAAAAGTCTGTGCTTTATCGGTGGGGGCATTGCACCGATAGCCGCACAGGCAGACCTGGTCGACGACAGCCACCTGAAGGTGGACATGAAGAATCTCTATCTGAACCGTGACTTCACCACCAGCGACGCTGTCCAGTCCAAGGTCGGCAACTGGTCCCAGGGCTTCGACCTGCAATTTACGTCTGGCTATACCAATACGCCGATCCAGTTCGGTATGGACGTGGATGCCCAGTACGCTATTCGCCTGGATTCCCATGGCGACGACGGCTCTTTGCCTATGGACTCCAGCAGCGGCCGCGCCTCGGATAACTATGGCCGCGCGGGTGCCACATTAAAGATGAAGTACTCCAGGACCGAACTGAAGGTCGGTGATATGCGACCAGAATTGCCAGTCGCCTGGCACGACCCGAGCCGTCAGCTTGACACGATCTTCCAGGGGGCTGTGGTCGAGTCCAAGGAAATCGACGGTCTTACCCTCACCGGTGGACGTTTCTGGTCAGCGGTTACTCGCGAATCGTCCAACCACGAAAAGTTCTACAAGTACGGCTCCACCGACAACCTCGATAGCGACAAAGGCCTGGACTTCGGCGGTGCGACTTGGAACGTTACCAAGAACTTCCAGGCCAGCTACTTCTATGGCGTGATGCATGACATCTACAAACAGCACTACGTCGGCTTCGCCCACACTGTCGACTTAGGTGGTGACTTCCGTCTGCGTACCGATGCGCGTTACTTCAACAACAAGGAAGACGGTGACGCGTTGAACGGTAAGATCGATAACCGCGCATTCTCCGGCGGCTTCACTCTGACTAAGGGGGGACACAAGGCGAGCATCGTCTATCAGCGCATGTTCGGCGAAAGCATTTTCCCGACGCCCAACGGCTACATCCCGCAGTTCTACCTGCTGAACTGGGCCAACCAGCCATTCATGCGTCCACAAGAACGCTCTTGGGGGCTCGGCTACGGCTACAACTTCGCCGGGCTGGGCTTGCCGGGCCTGGCCTTCAGTAGCCGTTTCATCAAGGGCAGCGACATCGCCCAGGCCGGTCGCCCGGATGGCGCAGAGAATGAGCGCGACCTCGCCGTGAAATACGTGGTGCAGGAGGGGCTGCTAAAAGGCGTAGGCGTGGAGTGGAAGAACTATCTGGTGCAGCAGCGCGACTTCGGTCATGACTTCAGCGAGAACCGCGTCTACGTCACCTACACCTGGAACGTTTTCTAAGAGGCTGCCCGCGATCTGTTTCGAGTCGGTCAGATAGGGTGAAGCTACTTTTGTCTGGCCCTGGCTTGTGAGGTCGTGAGCAGACTCGACGTCGACCCCTTGCCCGCTTATGGCAAAAACCGTATGCGGGCAGCATGGATGTGGAGTTTTCTATGCATGCTCACTGTGAACAACCCAGGTCGCTGCGCCGCATCGTCGTCGCTTCGGTGTTCGGCAACGCCCTGGAGTGGTACGACTTCTTTCTCTACGGTACCGCCGCTGCCCTGGTGTTCGGTCCGTTGTTCTTCCCGCCCGGCACCGACCCGGTGATCGGCACTCTCGGTGCTTTTGCCGGCTTTGCCGTTGGCTTCGTCGCCAGACCTTTGGGGGGGCTGATATTCGGCCATCTTGGGGATCGCCATGGCCGCAAAAACGCCCTGGTGATCACTCTATCAATGATGGGGGGAGCGACCTTCCTGATGGGCCTGTTGCCGACCTTCGAGCAGGTCGGTTATCTGGCACCGATCTGTTTGGTGATTCTACGCATCGTTCAGGGCATTGCCTCGGGTGGTGAGTGGGGGGGAGGGGTGCTGATGCTCAGCGAGAACGCCCCAGCCAAACGAGTAGGTTTCTACGCGGCATGGAGTCAACTGGGTGTTTCGGGCGGCTTCGTACTCTCTGCCGTAGCTTTCTACCTGGTACAGATGCTGCCCGAACCGGACTTCATGAGTTGGGGTTGGCGCCTGCCGTTCCTGCTCAGCATCTTGATCTTTGGTGTCGGCATCTACATTCGCCGGCGCCTGCCGGAAAGTCGCGAGTTCGAGGCGGCGGTCGCAAAAAATGAGGTTCAGGCGCACCCGCCCGCGCTCCAGGTTCTGCGCGAGCATCCCAAGGCGGTACTGCAGGCTATGGGGCTGCGGGTGGCGGAGAATGGTGGTGCCTACATTTTCCTGTCCTTCTCCATGGCCTATGCCAAGTTCACCGGCCTGTCGACTCAGGTGGTGCTGATCGGGGTGATGCTGGCGATGACCGTGGAGGCCTTCAGCATTCTGTTTTGGGGCTGGCTGTCCGATCGTATCGGCCGGCGTGCGGTGTATGCCATCGGCTCGGTGAGCCTCGCGCTGTTCGCGTTTCCGTTCTTCTGGCTGATGGACACTCACCAGCCGCTGCTGGTGTACCTGGCCTTGTTGCTTGGCCTGCCGTTTAGCCATGCGGCGATGATAGGCACCCAGCCGGCGCTTATGGGCGAGTTGTTCCCCACCCATGTGCGCTACACCGGCCTGGCCATGGGGCATGAGATCGCCTCGATCTTTGCCGGCGGTCTGGCGCCTCTGGCTGCTACGGCGCTGTTCGCCGTTTACCGCGATGCCTGGCCGGTATCGCTGATGCTGGTGTTCTTCAGCGTGATCACGACCCTGACTCTACTCAGCATCAGCCGTAATCGCCCATATGCCATGCAAGAGGCAAGCGCCTAGTGTCCTTTTTATGGAGTTCCTGCTCCTTTGCCCGGGTCGCTCTCCCGAGCTTTTTTACCGTTGGACGATACCGTAGGTATCGCTGAGGATCGAAACATGCGTCGTTATTACCGCGGTACCGACTTGAGTCGCGTCCATAGCATTGCTGAGTTGGCAACGCTGGCCTGCCAGCGTCTGCCCCATTTCGTCTGGGAGTACCTGGCCGGCGGCGCCGAGGATGAGCTGACCTTGCAGCGCAATCGCCAGGCCTATGTCGAAGTCGGCCTGCAGCAGCGCGCGTTAGTGCCTTGCCATGTACCAGGTACCGCCCGCACGCTCTTCGGCAAGTCGGCTGCATTGCCGCTGCTGATCGGTCCCACTGGCTACAACGGCATGTTGCACCGTGATGCGGATATTCACTTGGCGCGAGCCGCGACCGCGCGAGGCGTGCCTTTCTGTCTGAGTACTGTGGCCAATGCCGCACTGGAGACGATCGTTCGCCAGGTGCCTGGCGTCGATTTGTGGTTCCAGCTCTACGCCATGCGCGATGCGAGCATTCAGGCTAGCCTCCTGGCCCGCGCTAGGGAGGCCGGTGTCAGTACCCTATTGTTGACCTGCGATGCGATGGTGCTGGGCAATCGCGAGTGGGACCGGCGCAACTTCGTGCGGCCCCGCCAGCTCAGCCTGCGCAACAAGCTGCAGGTGCTGCGCCACCCACGTTGGTTGCGTCAGGTGATGTGGCCCCATGGCTTGCCATCGATGGGGAACCTCGACCCTTACCTGCCTGAAGACGAACGCACGGCTCTGGGCTCGATGCAATTTATCGGTGAGCAGATGGATACGCTCCTCGATTGGGACGCCCTGGCTTGCGTGCGTGACCAGTGGGCCGGGCAGTTGCTGCTCAAGGGCGTGTTGCACCCGGCAGATGCCGAGCGCGCCATTGCCCTCGGGTTGGATGGTGTGGTGATCAGCAATCACGGTGGGCGGCAGTTGGACGGCGCGGCGAGCGGACTCGATGCCCTACGCCTGATCGCACCGTTGGCCCGTGGCCGCCTGACACTGCTGCTCGATGGCGGCATCCGCCGAGGTAGCGACATCGTCAAGGCCCTGGCTCTGGGGGCCGATGCCGTGCTGCTAGGGCGAGCCAGCCTATATGGCGTCGCGGTCGCGGGAGAGGCCGGCACGGCTCGTGCGCTCGACCTGCTCGCAGAGGAGCTGCGACGTACACTCAACCTGATGGGCTGCCCTGACATAGATGACCTCTCGGCCGAATGGCTGACCTTCAACATGCGGCCCGCCGTTGTGCGGGCCTACTGACCGATTGGAGTACCCATGCGCTTGTATGAACTGATCACCTTCACCGTGCGCGTGCGCACCCCGACCGTCGCCCTGGCACGTATCGAAGCGGCCCTGGCGCAGAGCCTGGATGGCGTAGAGTTGATGGGCTGCTGGCTCTCGGAGATTGGTCCGCAGAATCGCATCGTTCTGCTACGCGGCTTTCCCAGTGAAGCACTGCGCCAGGCCGAACGTGAGCGTTATCTGCTGGCTGACGATGCCTTCGGTATCGGCGAGTTCCTGCTCGACATGCAGGCCGACGACTACTGCCTGTTTCCCTTCCTCAAGCCCCTGGCTCCCGGCGCCCACGGGCCTTTCTACGAATTGCGTGAATACGATCTG
The DNA here is from genome assembly GCF_014889455.1 of Pseudomonas sp. K8. Lineage (NCBI taxonomy): Bacteria > Pseudomonadati > Pseudomonadota > Gammaproteobacteria > Pseudomonadales > Pseudomonadaceae > Pseudomonas > Pseudomonas sp. K8. The sequence continues at coordinate 38,193 of NZ_VJWO01000037.1, read as the reverse complement.
ATTCCTTCCGGCCTGCAACCGACTCTCGATGGCTGGGCCAAAGCCGTGTCGGCGCGCACTGGCGCAAACTACTCATCGGTGTATGCGGCTTTTTACGCCACCTCGGGCGCCCTACCTCGCTACCTGCACATCTGGCCCTACACCAACTTGGAGCAACGCCTTGACGTGCGTACGCGCGCAGTGGCCGACGGAGTTTGGCCTCCGGAAAACTCAGGGCCGCAACTGCGAACCATGCATTCTATCGTCTACCTGCCCGCGAGCTTTTCGCCGTTGTGCTAAACCTTAACGCCGTCTGTTTAAGTTGCCTGTTGGCGTCGACGCCGAATTGACCTAGTTGCCGAGATGTCACTGACCCAGTCTGATTCCTCAAAAACCATTGCCTGTTCTACATTGGTGTCTATTTGAGGTGGGGTCAGTCTTGCATCGGCACTTGGTTCAATTTGGCGTCGGCGCCTACAGGCATCGCCGTCAGGTTTGATCGTGACGACAGAAAAGCCCTCCCAAAAGGGAAGAAAAGTATTAATATCGCGCATAAGAACGCCGGTTTTTTAGATGTGTTTGCTCGCACGAACATCATCCATCAAATCGGCGTTCTTGTTTCTGTGTTTCCCGGGATTCCGTGAAGAACCTTTTTTTGTGCCTGCCATTCAGCTCGGCGCTCCCTGTGCGGCCTCGGCGTGGAGGGGCGCGATGGGGCGTCGACCGAGGAAAATGAGCACCGCCGCGGCCGTCAGCAAGGTGACGCCCGCCAGCAGTTGCAACAAGTTGTTGAAGCCGGCGATATAGGCCGTGCGCAACACCGCCACGGGCAGGCTCGCACTGGCGTGCTGCACATTGCCCATGACCAGGCTCTGCGCAATGACGGAAACGTCCAGCGCCGTGTGCTGCGGCAGATGATGCGCAACCAAGGCGCTCAACACCGCCAGGGTGACCGCCAGCGCCACGCCCTCACTGGCCACGCGTGTGGTATTGAAAATCCCCGCCGCCATACCCGCACGTTCTTTGGGAACCACGCTGATCGCCAGCCCGTCCATCAAGCCCCATGGCAACCCGGTGCCGATGCCGATGATCAGCATCGCGACCACTGTCTGCCACGACTGGCCGACCTGAACCAGGCTCAGCGCATACAAGCCCGTCGCCGCGATCAGCAGGCCAATGGCGCACAGCACGCCCGCCGACAGCCAGCGCGTGAGCGTCGCCGCGAGCATCGGCACCCCCAGCATGGGCGCCGACAGTGCGAGCATCATCAAGCCTGCCTCGGACGCGCCGTGGCCTTCGACGCCGATAAAGCGCAGCGGCAGCAACACGATCAGGACGATGTAGCAGTAACAGGTGCCGATCGGCAGCAGTTGCACGCCAAGGAAGCGCGCAAAGCGAAACAGCTGCAGGTCGAGCATCGGGTGGCGGACGCGATGTTCAACGAGGATAAACACCAGCAGCAACACGGCGGTCGCCGCCAGCAGGTACCGCGTGCTCGCCGCGCCCCAACCCTGTTCCGGCGCGAGGATGACCGCTGTGGTCAAGCTCACCAGCATGGCCGAAAACGTCAGCACGCCGGCCGTGTCCAGGCGCAGTGCCCGGGGATCGCGGCTTTCTCGCAGGGTCGGCGCGGCGAGCATGAGCGAGAGGCCTGCCAGCACGGCCGTGCCGAGGAAAATCGCGCGCCAGCCCCACTGTTCGATCAGCAGCCCCGACAACAGCGGGCCAAACGCCAGCCCCGCGCCGAAGGTGGTGCCCAGCAGGCTGAAGGCGCGCGTGCGCGCATGCCCGTCAAATTCCTGGGCCAGCGCCGCACAACCGCTGGCCAGCGCGATGGCCGCCGCGACGCCTTGCAGTGCGCGCAAGGCATCCAGCCAGAGCATGCCCGGTGCCACCGTCAGCCACAGGGAGGCGCCAGTAAACAGTGCCATGCCCCATAAAAACAAGCGCTTGCGCCCATAGCGGTCGGCGAGGGTGCCGGCGGCCATCAACAAGCTGCCGAAGCTGAGCATGAACGCGTTGGTGATCCACGCCAGTTGTGTGGGGTGGGCGGCGAATGTCTGGCCGATAAATGGCGTGGCGACAGCGCCGCCGGTAAAGCTCATGGGTAACACCAACGCCGCCAGGCAAATCGCGGCCAGGATGGCATGGCGGCCCGGGGCGGGCAGGGTCTCGGTGGTGGTGTGCATGGGGGTATTCCGGCTGTTTTATGAAGACAAAGACTCTAGGCAGGATGCAATCGTCGATAAACAGCCTTACATTCCATTTATAGCGGACTAAATGGATGTAATGGCGTGACGGATAATCTCAGCGGCGTGATCGCCTTCGTCAAAACGGCAGAAGCCCTCAGCTTCGTGGGGGCCGCGCGGGCACTGGGGGTTTCCGCCTCGGCGGTGGGCAAGAATGTCGCCAAGCTCGAAGCCTCGCTGAATGTGCGCCTGCTGCACCGCAGCACGCGCAAAGTCGGCCTGACCGCCGAAGGTCACTTGTTCTACGAGCGCTGTCGGAAAATTCTCGACGACCTGCACGACGCCCGCGCCATGCTTTCCCATGCCATACAAGCGCCCCGTGGCAAGTTGCGCGTCAGCCTGCCGACCATCGGCTACCGCTTTCTCTTTCCGCATATGCTCGCGTTCAGGCAGACCTACCCGGAGATCGAGCTGGAATTGGATTTCAACGACCACCTGGTGGATGTGATTGAGGAGGGCTTCGACGTAGTGATCCGCAGCGGCGGCCTGGCCGATTCGAGCTTGATGGCCCGCAAGCTGGGGCCGTTCAGGTTTGTGCTGTGTGCATCGCCCGCGTATCTGCGCGAGCACGGACGGCCGGCAACCCTCGCCGATCTTGAGCGCCACCCATGCTTGCGTTATCGGTTTGCCACCACCGGCAAAATCATGGACTGGACGTTGTCCGCCAACCCCGCGATCACGGCGTTGCGCCTGCCCACCGCGCTGACGTTGAACAATATGGAAGCCATGCTCAGCGCCGCCGTCGATGGCCACGGCATTGCCTACGTGCCGGACTTTCTCGCCCGCGAAGCGCTCGCCCAAGGGCAGTTGGACACTGTGTTGGAGGGCCATTGCGAGGACGAGGGCCAGTTCTGGGCGTTGTGGCCGTCCAGTCGCCATCTCTCGCCGAAAATCCGCGTGTTCGTGGACTTCGCCGCCGCGCGCCTGTTCACAACCCGACCAACCGGTAGCCCACCTGCAACTCGGTAATGAAGTACTGCGGCTGCGCCGGGTCGGCCTCGAGTTTTTGCCGCAAATGCGCCATGTGTACACGTAGGTAGTGGGCGCGGTCGACGTAGTCCAGGCCCCACACTTCCAGCAGCAGTTGCCGGTGAGTCAGCACCCGGCTCTGGCCGCGAATCATCGCGCAGAGCAAGCGGTACTCGATGGGCGTCAGGTGGACCGGCTGGCCCGAACGCCCATGGCGGTCGCAACAAAAAACACCAGGGAGAGGCCAATAAACATCAGGTCGTACATGGCGAACTCCCTAGAATTTTTCTGCGCGAATAAGTGCGTAGCCCAAGTAAGCGAACAGCCCCACGGCGCATAAGCCGCTGGCGATATAAATGAACGTGAGTGTGAGCACGGTGTAACTCCCCTGAATGAATAAGCCGTAATGGCGGACGCGGGGAGGTTAATCGCTGGGGTATCAAGCCCAGGCACTGATTAGCGGCGGCGGTATTAAGACGGTATAGAGACGAAATTATGCGGGGCGAACGAAAAAAAGGGATAGCCCGCCGCCCGGGTATCCCTTGAAAAACTGGGGTCCTGCTGATGTTGACGCGCTGTTTATTTGGCTTTCTTTTTCTTCTCGCTGCGCGTGGCGAGGTGCTCGAAGCAAAACGCGGCGGTGCCGAAGAGTGCAATCATTGAGAGGACGACCATGCCTAAAGTTGAACTTTCCACGATGACTTCCTACGGATGTTTGGGGGTAGGAAGTGACGGTAGAACGTTCGCGCTTAGTGACTCAATAGAGGCGACGTAATCGTTATGGCGAATTGGCAATCTATACGCATTCTTTACGAAAAGTAGAACAACACAACATCTGCTTATTGTAATGAGATCTAAATGTGGGAGGCAGCAAGCCCCCTCCCACACAGCCCCCAACCTTACAAGTTGCGGCTATGCCGATAGTCGCTGACGGCTTCGTACACCGCTTTACGCAACCGGTTGATCCCGCCGATGGGGCGATGCGCCTCCAGCCCGAACCATGGGTTGAACGACTGGTTGTCGCACGCCAGGTTCAGCGCCGGCGTGTCGAAATCCTGGGCGGGGATCGTCACCTTGGCCACGGTTTCATAGGGCGCATCGCTTTCCTTCCATTCGATGCTGGTGTCTTCGATCGGCATGAACTTCTGCGGGTTCTGCCGCTGGATCTGCAACACGAAACACGCCGGTACGCGGTCGGTGGACAGTTGCTGGTTCAGCGCACTGCGCAGGAAGTTCGGCAGGTCCTGGTTCTGTTTGGGCGGCACGTAATCCGGGCAGCTTTGCGGGTCGGGTGCGACGCGGAACTTGGCGTTGGCCGCGCCGAACTTGTAGGGCGAGACGGAAAAGTACGTGGTCTGGGTCGGGCTGGCTGGCGCGGGGGCCAGGGTCGCCAGGGCGATGAACAGGTGGCGCACCTGCCAACTGCGCGGGTCGAGCTTGGGAAAAAATGCCAGGACCTTCTTGCCGTCCGCCTGGGCCCCGATGTTCTGCGCGTATTCGGCCACGTCGCTGACAAAGAAGTTCGGGTGGCTGAACATCACGAAGTCCTGCTCGGCCCGCGCTTGCTGGTCGGCGAGCAGCTGTTTGCCCGGCACGTCGAGCAGCTTGATGGCCATGCCGCGCGCATCGCGGATGCTGTCGAATTGCGGGTAGGCGTTGCCGTTGGACAACCGCATCATGGCGTGCCAGGTCTTGCCCGGTTCGGCGAACACACCTTGGCGTAACGCCGGGTCGAGGTCGGCCAGCACACTGACTTCGGCCTTCACGCAACCGTGGGCCTTGGCGTGGGCGTCGCGCAGGTAGCGCGTGCCTTCGCGGTGTTGGTCAACGATACGCACTGCCGTCTGGATAATGCCTTGGGTCATTGCCGCTTCACCGGACGGGATCTGCTCATCCGGCGACACCGGACCGCTGTACTGCCAGGCGTACCAGGCGGTGGCGGCCAGCCAGCCGAGCAGGCCAAGGGCCAGCAGCCATGCCAGGGTTTTGCCGAGCACGGCGCCGAGGCGCAGCCACAGGCGCGCGAGCATGGAAGGTTGCTGGTTGTGCGAGTGGATAATCATGGCAGTTGTTGCTCCAGCGGGCCGCCGAGGACTTTGAGGTATTCGAGCAGCGCCCAGCGTTCCTGGGGCAGCAGGCCGCGGCCGATGACCCCGTTGCCACGCTGGCCGGCACGGAATTCATGGCCGCTGTTGTGGTTGCCGGTGATGCGCGTATCGAACAGGAAGGCATTTTTGAACGCGTCGGTCTGAAAGCCCAGGTGGCGAGGGTCGTAGTCGAAGGTGCCTTTATAGAAGGTGGTGGCGCGCTCGTCCTGGGGCGAGAGCAACTGGTAGATCGTCGGCACCGAGCCGTTGTGCAAGAACGGCGGGGTGGCCCACACACCGGCCAGTGGCCGCGCTTTGTAGGCGCGCAATTCGCGCACGCCGATGGGCAGGCCGTAACCGTCCAGGCGTGGGCGCTCGGCCGGGGTAACGCCAGCGGCGCGGTAGGCGTGGTCTTCAACGAAGGCGGTGACGTAGGCCAGTCCCTTGGCCACGGAGATTTTTTTCAGGTCCAGCGGTTCGGTGGGCGTGGGGTGCAACTCGACATTCAGTTTGGCCAGCTCCGCCGGGTCCCATTTCAAGGCGCTGAGGTCATAGCGCTGGTCGGCAATGTTGTTGGCGGCGCCAGGGTCGGTGCCGATGGCGTCCACCGGGAGCATCTTCAGTTGCTGTACCGGGCGGCCATTTTGCTGGGTGACGGCCGGCACATGGCAGCCGGCGCAGTTTTCGGCGAACAGTGCGCGGCCCTGGGCGGCGAGGGGCTTGTCGATGGCGCCGAACAGGTCTTCCGGCCAGGTCGGCGGCTTGAGGCGCTGCAGGGTTTCTTCGATCAGGTTCAGGTCGCGCACCCGCACGCTCGACGGGTAGCGCGCGTCGCCCTGAAGCGGTTGGCCGGCGTTGTCGAAGAAGCCCAGGGTGGCTCCCACGCCGAGGGCTTCGCCGATATTGCGCGCCATCGGTTGTTGCGCTGAACCGTTCCATTGCACCCAGTCGAACGTCCAGATATCCCACAACTGCGGGTAGTCCACAGGCGCGTTGGCAACGCGGTAATTGTCCGGCGAAATCGCGTCGCCGAAGCTGGCGTTGGCGATGCGGCCGAAGGCATCGGTGCGCCCCGGGCCTTCTTCGGTGGGGTAGAGGCCGCGATGGGTGTCGTTCCAGGCGACTTTGAGGAACTGGTTCAGCGACTGTTTGAAGTCCTGGCGCAGCAGTTGTTCATTGTGAGTGTCGTAATCGTGGCCGAGCACCTTGCGGGCGAAGCGCTCGAATTTCCAGGGGTTGTAATACGTCGCGGCGAGGCTGGCCACCAGGGCCTGGCCGAAACTGCCGCCGCGCAAGGTCGGCACGCTGGACGGCAGCACGTGCTGGGCCGAACCGCCGTCGATGCGCAGGGCCTGGCCGTTGAAATGCAGTTCGCCGGTGTGGCAGGCGGCGCAGGTGATGTCCAGGTATTCGGTATTGTTGCCGGCATTCTTGTGTCGAGCGAAGCCGACCGGCAGGTTGCCGGGGTTTTGTGTGCTGGGCACTTGCTTGGGGTCGACCAGGAAGCCGAAGCGTGCCAGGTACTCCGGGGCGGCGAAGCGCTGTTCGGAAAACGGCAGTTCCAGCGCGGTGAACCAGTCGTAATGCAGGCCTTTTACCTGGGTGCCCTGGGGCGTGAAGTAATAGGTCTGGCGGTCGGCGGCACTCCATTGGTCCTGGTAGCGTACCTGTTCCACGGGCACGTAGTCCGGCAGCCTGGGGTTGACGGTGTAATAGAGCACCACCGCCAGGATCAGGCCCAGCAGGGCGAGAATCAGCAATAAAACACGGGAAAAAATGCGCAAGATAACTATCCTTGTCGAGTGATTGCGTTGTTATGCCACTACGCCACAGGTGCGGCAAGTGGCCATGGTCCTGCTGACAGGCAGTCCCGCGATCCGTCGCGGGCGCCCATCATGAATGAAAATGCGTTTAAACACGTGAACTTATCAGAAGTTTCCTGCTCAGATGCCGGTAGCCATTGGTCGTGGCCGCCTGATAAGCTCGCGACTTTATTCGATTGCCCTTTTGGCGCATGAACAAGGAAATAGCATGAAACAGCATCGGTTGGCGGCGGCGGTGGCCCTGGTTAGCCTGGTACTTGCGGGTTGTGATTCGCAGACCAGCGTAGAGCTGAAAACCCCGGCGCAGAAAGCTTCCTACGGTATCGGCCTGAACATGGGCAAAAGCCTTGCCCAAGAAGGCATGGATGACCTGGATTCCAAAGCGGTAGCCCAGGGCATTGAAGATGCCGTCGGCAAGAAAGAGCAGAAGCTGAAAGACGACGAACTGGTTGAAGCGTTTGCCGCACTGCAAAAGCGTGCTGAAGAACGCATGGCCAAAATGAGCGAAGAGTCGGCAGCCGCCGGCAAGAAATTCCTCGAAGACAACGCCAAGAAAGACGGTGTAGTCACCACGGCTTCCGGCCTGCAGTACAAGATCACCAAGAAAGCCGACGGCCCTCAGCCTAAGCCGACCGACGTAGTGACTGTTCACTACACCGGCAAGCTCACCAATGGCACCACCTTTGACAGCTCCGTGGATCGCGGCAGCCCGATTGACCTGCCGGTCAGCGGCGTGATTCCGGGTTGGGTCGAAGGCCTGCAACTGATGCACGTCGGCGAGAAGGTCGAGTTGTACATCCCGTCCGACCTGGCTTACGGTGCCCAGAGCCCGAGCCCGGCGATTCCGGCCAACTCCGTGCTGGTATTCGACCTGGAACTGCTGGGCATCAAGGACCCGGCCAAGGCTGAAGCTCCTGACGCACCAGCCGCCAAGAAGTAATCGGCGCCTGAACACCCAACGCCCCGTCTCGACGGGGCGTTGTTGTTTCTGCCGCACGCTTGCACACTCAAGCCTGTGCAAACCCAAACGAACGTCCGCAACGTGCGGCAGTCTGATCAAGACTCGAGTGCAGGTAGCCGGACGCAAGCGCCAAGTCAATGAATTCTTGGGTTTTTTTGATGTGCGCAAAAAACGCCCGATCTGACTGAAGGCCTTGTAAACCGTGGCTCTCAGCGGTGAAAACCGGCTCTGTTCACAAGGTTATCCACAATTTGTGTGGATAACCTTCTCTGTCCCATGGAACTGGAGTGCCGAATGAAACCACCCTTCAATTTCGCCCGTTTTCTGCCCATGGCCGCGCGCTTGCTGGGGCGTGGGCGCTTGCCGACGCTGTTGTTCGCCGTGGCGGCCAAGGGCGCAAGCCAGGGCAACCGCCTCGGTAAGCTCAAGGATGACCTCAAGTTGCTCCAGGCCCTGTGCCTGGCCTACTGGCGGGGCGAGTACCGCGCGATCAGCCCGAAGGCGCTGGTGTCGGTCGTCGCAGGACTGATGTATTTCCTCAGTCCGATCGATGCGATACCGGACTTTATTCCCATGTTCGGCATGCTCGACGACATCGCCGTGCTGGCCTGGGTCATGAAGAGCCTGAGCGCCGAACTGAGCGCCTTTCGCGCCTGGCGTGAGGCGCAGCGTCCGGAAAAGCTCGCCGTGGTTGAGCGCCTGCCTGCGACGCCCGCGCTGCTGGCCCAGGAAAACCGGCAAAAAACCCCATGATACGGCGATCCCCCTGCGACCTTTGTGGCTGTTAGGATTACACTCCTTAGGAAAGCGCTTAAGGAAAGTGCTTACTTAGTAAGTGTTGTTATCCTACGGGGCTGTCATGGATATTCAGATAATTTCACGGGATGGCGAACCCGAATATGCGGTGTTGCCATGGGATCAGTACCAGGCGCTGCTAAAAGCCGCCGGTCAGCAGCAACCCGCATCAGCACCTTCTTCTACTGCCCACGCCGCGCCAGCCCAGGACCTGCACCCGCTTGCAGACCTGCGCGGCTTGCGCGAAGCCAAGGGCCTGGCTATTGAAGCCCTGGCCCGTACCGTGGGGATCAGCCCCTCGTACCTCGGATTGATCGAAAGTGGTGAACGCCAGCCGGATGCCGCGATCCGCCGCAGTCTGGCCTGGGAATTGGGCGTGGCAGGTTGGAGGGATGAATCTTGAGCCTACGTATCAGCCGTCAACACTGGGATGGGTTACTCCACGAACTGGACCAGGCGCGCCGCCAGCGCCACTTGCTGACTTACCGTGCGCTGCTGGAGCGCCTGCAATTTCCCACGCCGGCGATGCAGACCCTCACCGCCGCCCTGGAACATCTGGCGGCGCTGGACGCCAAGGCCGAGCAGCCGTTGCGTAGTTCCCTGGTGATCAGCCAGGGTGCCAGCCGCCTGCCGCGTACCGGTTTTTTTGAATGCGTGGAGCGCCTGGGGCGTTTTTGCGGGCCTTCCGATGGCGTGGCCGCCGCGTCCTGGCACGCTTCGGAGGTGGTGCGCGTGTTCGAATACGAGTACCCGGAATCCGCCGAGGCTTAAATCGGCAGGGGCAGCATGTCCAGGCTGTCGATCACGTGGATGCTGTAACCGGCGATGTCCTTGGCATGGTGTTTGGCCTGGGACGCCAGTTCCGCCAACTGGCTGGCATCGAGTTGTCCACAGGCCTGTGGATACAAATGCACCACGCCGATGGACAGCGACAACAGAGCATATTCCTGGCGCACACCCTGGCGGTTCAAGGCCACAAAGCAGCCGGCGTCCAGATGTTCGGCGCGATAGAAGCGTCGGCATTGGGTGTGGAAATCGTCCAGCAGTTGATTGAGCCGTTTGCGCCAATCCTGCGGCCCGAGCACCAGCAAAAAGTCATCGCCGCCGATATGCCCGACAAAGTCGCGGCTGGGGTCGACCCGGTCATTCAGGCATTGCGCCAGGCACAGCAGTACTTCATCGCCACGCCCGTAGCCATAGATGTCATTGAACGGCTTGAAGCTGTCGATATCCACGTAGCAAATCACCGACTCGCGTTGCTGCTGCAACAGTCGCGTCAGGCACTGCTGGATCGGCACGTTGCCCGGTAGCAGGGTCAACGGGTTGGCGTAGCGCGCCTGCTGGATCTTCAGCTCGGTGATCAGCTTGAGCACATCGATCACCCGGCCCAGGCCGAGGTAGTCGCCGTTCAGCGTGATGATGAAGTCTTCCTCAATGCGTTGGCGGGCGCGGCTGGTCAGCAGCCGGCTGACCTGTTGCAGGGACTGGCTCAACTCCACCGCGAGAAAATCATCGCTCATCAGGCGGCTGATCGGCTTGCGCGCGAACAGGTCGGTGGCGAAGGGTTTGAGCAGGGCGTCGGACAACGAATGGCGATGCACAATCCCGACCGGTCGGTCGCGCCCATCCAGCACCGCCAGAGAGTTGAGGTTGGCCTGGCGGCGGAAGGACTCCAGCACCTGGGCGGTGGCGGTGTCCTGATTCACTGCCGGCTGCTCGTTGAGCAGGGCGCTGAGGTCACTGCCTTCTTCGCTGAGGGCAATGTTGGAGTTGTCGGGTTTGGGTAGCATCAGGCGCGCTTCCTGCGGCGGGTGTTCTTGGGGACGACAGAGCAAATAACCCTGGATCAGGTCGACCCCCATCTCGGTCAGCACCGCCAGTTCTTCCGGCAGCTCGATGCCTTCGGCAATCACCTGGGCGCGCGACGCCCGGGCGATCTGCAGGATAGAGCCGACAAATTCGCGCTTGAGCGCGTCCTGGTGGATGCCGTCGATAAAGTGCCGATCGATCTTCACGTAATCCGGACGCAGTTCCGACCACAAGCGCAGGCTGGAATACCCCGCGCCCAAGTCGTCGAGCGCGATGGCGAAACCCATGTCGCGGTAGTGATGCAGGGCGGTTTGCAGCAGGTCGAAATCGTCGGTGGGCGACTGCTCGGTGAGTTCGATCACCACTTGGTTGGGGGGGATGCCGAAGTCCCGCAGCAGTTGCAGGGTGCGGCCCGGTTGGTGCGCGGTTTCCATCAGGGATTCCGGCGAGATATTGAGAAACAGCTTGCCCGGCAACTTCTGCTCGCTGAAGCGTCGGCATGCGCTTTCGCGGCAGGCTATTTCCAGTTCGCTGAGGCGCCCGGCATGGCCGGCCACGGCAAACAGGGCGACCGGGGAGTGCAGCGGGCTGTTGGACGGGCCACGGCTGAGGGCTTCGTAGCCGAGGATACGCCGCTCGGACAGGCAGATGATCGGTTGGAACAGGCTGTGTAAACTGCCTTGAGCCAGGATAGAGCCCAATGCATTCAGCTGTTCGGTCATGGTCATGGCGATCTCGATCTCGATCGAAAAAAAAGGACCGCAGGCGGTGAGCCGACGGTCCTTTATTTCACGACAGAATGATGTCTATATGATGACACTCTGCAGCGTGATCACATTAAATAGCCATCATTTATTGCTTGGCCACCTGTTTGGTCACTTTCAGGTAGTCCAGCAGAATCCGGCCTGTCTCGGCCAGGTAGGCGTCGTCTTCCGGCTTGGTTTTATCCGCCTCGGTCGGCAGCGCGTCTTCATCTTCTTTCTTCAGTTCCTTGAGTGGGGCTTCGCCCTTGGCCTTGCGGCGGACGTTCTCCAGCACCAGTTGCTGATTCTCGATGTCGGCGTGCTGCTTGCGACGATCCACTTCATTGAGGCTGACGGATTTTTCTTCCATCAGTTTCTTGGCCAGGGCCAGCTTGTCGCGGATGAACATGAACTCGGCATCCTTGGCGGAGCGGGTGTCGTGGTCAGCCTTCAACTGCGCCAGGAATGGCTTGAACGGGTCCGACGCGGGCTTGATCGCAGGACGGATGGTGTCCCACGGCATGGCCTCGGGCAGGGCGCTCTCGCCGATTTCCTTGGTGTCGATGATCGACGGGAAGTCGATGTCCGGCAGCACGCCCTGATGCTGGGTGCTCTGCCCGGAAACCCGGTAGAACTTGGCCAGGGTCAGTTTCAGCTCGCCATGGTTCAGCGGCTGGATGGTCTGCACGGTGCCTTTGCCGAAGGTCTGGCCGCCGATGATCAAGGCGCGGTGATAGTCCTGCATGGCGCCGGCGAAAATCTCCGAGGCCGAGGCCGACAGGCGGTTGACCAGCAACGCCATCGGGCCTTTGTAGAAGGCGCCCGGGTTCTCGTCTTCGAGCACGTCGACACGGCCGTCAGCGTTGCGCACCAACACGGTGGGACCCTTGTCGATAAACAGGCTGGTCAGCTCGGTGGCTTCCTGCAGGGAGCCGCCGCCGTTGTTGCGCAGGTCGATGACCACGCCGTCGACTTTTTCTTTCTGCAGCTCGGTCAGGATCTTCTTAACGTCGCGCGTGGTGCTCTTGTAGTCCGGATCGCCAGCACGGAAGGCCTTGAAGTCCAAGTAGAAGGCCGGGATTTCAATCACGCCCAGCTTGTAGTCCTTGCCATCCTGCTTGAGGTTGAGGACCTTCTTCTGCACGGCCTGGTCTTCGAGTTTCACCGCTTCACGGGTGATGGACACGATCTTGCTGGTCTGGTCGTTCGGCGCATTGGTGTGCGGAATCACTTCCAGGCGCACCACGCTGCCTTTCGGCCCACGGATCAGCTTGACCACTTCGTCCAGGCGCCAGCCGACCACATCGACCATCTCTTTGTCGGCCTGGGCCACGCCGATGATCTTGTCGGCAGGGGCGACCTGCTTGGTCTTGTCTGCCGGACCGGCCGGTACCAGACGCACGATTTTCACCTGGTCATTGTCGCTTTGCAGGACGGCACCGATGCCTTCCAGCGACAGACTCATGTTGATATCGAAATTTTCCGCGTTATCCGGCGACAGATAATTGGTGTGCGGATCGTAGGACATCGCGAAGGTGTTGATGTAGGCCTGGAAGATATCTTCGGCACGGGTCTGGTCCAGACGTGCCAGCTGATTCTTGTAGCGCTTGGTCAACAGCTCTTGAATGGCCTTCGGCTCTTTGCCGGCGATCTTCAGGCGCAGCACTTCGTCCTTGACGCGTTTGCGCCACAGGTCATCCAGGGCGGCGGTGCTGGTCAGCCAAGGGGCGTCCTTGCGATCCACCAGAAGGCTTTCCTTCTCGGTGAAGTCGAACTTGTCGATGCCTTTGTCCAATTCACCCAGGGCGAAGTCCAGACGCGCTTTGACGCGGTCCAGGTAACGCTTGTAGATGGTGAACCCGGGCTGCAGGTCGCCACTCTTGAGGAAGTCGTCGAACTGGGTCTTCCACTTGTCGAACTCAGCGATGTCGCTGGCCAGGAAGTAGCTGCGCGACGGGTCCAGCAGCTTGAGGTAGCTGTCATAGATGATCACCGAGCGAGCGTCGTCCAGCGGCGGCTTGCTGTAGTGATGACGCTTGAGCAACTCGACGACGTTAAGGCTGGCAATCACCTCATCGCGATCAGGCTGAAGATTGTCCCAGCTGTTGGCTGCGAACGTATTGGTCGACATCGACGACAAGCCGAGACCAATGAAAAGAGCTAGGGCGGTGCTGGGGAACAAATGCTTCATGCTGATTCGACGCGGGGGCAATTGATAACGCATATTAGGCCGTCTTTGAAGTCGCCGGTTCCATTTGGGCCGGTCGCATAATGCAAAAAGCCCGGCGATACAGCTACGGGCTCAGTCCAGACTCACTATGGAGGCACTGTGAAAGCATTGCAAGGCGTTGAAGGTCATGTGGAGTGGTTGGAAGAGCCGAGTCCTACATGCGATGTAGGTCAGGTTCGCATTCGGGTGGCGGCTGCGGGCCTCAATCGTGCCGATTTATTGCAGCGTGCGGGGCTGTATCCGCCGCCGCCGGGCGTCAGCAAGGTGTTGGGCCTGGAGTGTTCCGGGGTGATCAGCGAGGTCGGCGCGGGTTCGTCCTGGCAGGTCGGCGACCGCGTCTGCGCGCTGCTGGCCGGCGGCGGCATGGCCGAGGAAGTGGTGGTGGACGCCCGTCACGTGCTGCCGGTGCCGGAAGGCCTGTCGTTGATCGAAGCGGCGGCATTGCCCGAGGTGTACAGCACCGCGTGGTTGAACCTGTTCCAACTGGCGGGCGTCAAGCCCGGCGAGAAGGTGTTGCTGCATGCCGGCGCCAGTGGCGTGGGTTCGGCGGCGATCCAGCTGTGCAAGGCGTTCGGCAGCCCGTGCTGGGTCAGTGTCGGCTCGGCGGATCGGTTGGCCTACTGTGAAGCCCTCGGCGCCCAGGGCGGCGTGGTCCGCACGGACGGTATTGAAGGGCTGCGGGATTTCGGGCCGTTCGACGTCATCCTCGACCCGGTCGGCGCCAGCTACGCGGCGCTGGACCTCAAGTTGCTGGCCCTGGACGGTCGTTGGGTGCTGATCGGCCTGATGGGCGGGCGCGAGGCGCAACTGGACCTGGCGCAGGTGCTGGGCAAGCGAGTGCAACTGCTGGGCTCGACCCTGCGCAGCCGTGACGATCAGTTCAAGGCCGACCTGTTCAGTGACCTAAGCCAGCATGTCTGGCCGTTGTTTGCCGAAGGCCGCTTGAGCCCGCAACTGGCCAAGACCTTCCCGATCAACGATGCCGAGGCGGCGTTTGCGGAGCTGGCGACCAACCAGATTTCCGGCAAGTTGGTGTTGGTGATCGACGACAGCCTGACCTGATCCCGAATTGGAATGGGGTCAATGTGGGAGGGGGCTTGCCCCCGATGGCGGTGTATCAGATGAAATATTCTTCACTGACACACCGCCATCGGGGGCAAGCCCCCTCCCACATTTGGATCTTGGTCGAATCAGGCCCAGCGGTGGACCGGCCAGCCGGCTTTTTCGGCGTGCTCGCGCAATACCGGGTCGGGGTTCACCACCTGCGGGTTATCCACCTTCAGCAGCAGCGGCAGATCATTGCGCGAATCCGAATAGAAGTACGCGCCTTCCAGGGTTTCCCCTTCCTGCTCCAGCCATTCGAGCAAACGGGTGATCTTGCCTTCGCGGTAGGTCAGGACGCCGACGGTACGGCCGCTGTACACGCCGTGGCTGACATCCAGCTCGATCCCCAACACTTCGTCGATGCCGATACGCGCCGCAATCGGCGTGACCAGGTGGGTGCCCGACGCGGAAATCACCAGCACCCGGTCGCCGTTCGCGCGGTGGCGGGCGATGGTGCGGGTGGCGTCGCTGTAGATCAGCGGTTCGATCACGTCCTCGACCCAGGGCTCCACCAGGTGCTCGATCTCCTCCGGCGTGCGGCCGATCATCGGCTCCAGGCTGAAGTCCATGAACTCTTCCATGGCCAGCTTGCCCTGGCTGTAGGCGTCCATCAGTTCGTTGTTCTTGCGCATGAACGACTCGGGGTCGACCCAGGCCAGGCGGCCCATCTGCTCGCTCCACAGGGTGGCGCAGTCGCCGTGGATCAGGGTGTCGTCCAAATCAAAAATTACCAATGCCATCCGTCACACTCTCTTAAAAAATCACTGCTGCTCAGGCTACTTCACACAGTGCGCTCGGGTCGATGGAAAGTGCCAGGCGCTGGCCGTCGGGGTGCAGATCGTCCGCCGAGCGGTTGAGCACGTCCACCACCAATTCCACGCCGCGCGCTTCGATACGGTAGCGAATCACGTTGCCCAGCAGGCTGTGGCTGCGCACCAGGGCGTCGAGTTCGCCGCTGCGGCTCAGTTCGATGGCTTCCGGGCGAATCGCGATGCGCCCGCTGATCGGCCGTTGCAGCAGTTGGCTGGCCTTGTCCGCGTCGAGCAGGTTGTAGTTGCCGATAAACCCGGCGGCAAACACATCCACCGGCGCGGTGTAGAGGGTTTCGGCATCGCCGCTTTGCACGATCTTGCCCTGGTTCATCAGGAAGATCCGGTCGGACATGGTCAGCGCTTCTTCCTGGTCATGGGTCACGAAAATCGTGGTCAGGCCCAATTCGCGCTGGATCTGGCGGATCTGCTCGCGCAGGTGCTTGCGGATGCGCGCATCCAGCGCCGACAGCGGTTCATCCAGCAGCAACAGGCGCGGGCGGGTCACCAGGGAGCGGGCGAGGGCCACGCGCTGGCACTGGCCGCCGGACATCTGGTGCGGGTAGCGCCCGGCCAGCTCCTTGAGCTCCACCAGTTGCAGCACGTCCTGCACGCGTTTGTGGCTGTCGTCGGCGTTGACCTTTTGCATGCGCAGGCCGAAGGCGACGTTTTGTTCCACGGTCATGTTGGGGAACAGCGCATAGCTCTGGAACACCATGCCGATCTGCCGTTTCTGCGGGCTCAAGGGCACGATGTCGTGGCCGTCGAGGAGGATCTGGCCACTGTCGACCGAGGTCAGGCCGGCGATGCAGCGCAGCAAGGTGGACTTCCCGCAGCCGGACGGGCCGAGCAGGGTGACGAATTCGCCCTTGGCGATCTCGCAGTTGATGTCACTGAACACCGGGGTGCCGGCGTAGCCTTTTTGCAGGTGTTGGACGCTGACGAAGCTCATTGGCTTTTGTCCTTGTTCAAGATGTTGGCGGCCCAGGTCAGCACCAGCACAAAGAAGAAATAGGAAATGACCACGGCACTGGTGAAGTGGCCGCTGCTGTTGCGCATGTTGTTCAGGTACACCTGCAGGGTTTCGTAGCGCGTGCCGACGAGGATATTGGCGAACACGAACTCACCGAACAGGAACGAAAACGACAGCAGCAACGCCACCATCAGGCCCTTGCGCAGGTTGGGCAGCACCACCAGGATCGCTGCCTGCCAGGTGCTGGCGCCGAGCAGTTGCGCGGCGTCCATCAGGTCGCGCAGGTTGATGGCTTGCAGGTTGTTGGTGATCGCGCGGTACATGAATGGCAGCGCCACGGTGAAGTAGCAGCCGATCAGAATCCACGGCGTCCCCACCATCGCCAGCGGCCCGGAGCCATAGAGTTGCAGCAGGCCCACCGACGACACCACCGGCGGCACCGCGAACGGCAGCAGGATCAGGATGTTCATCAACGCGTCGAGCCTGGGGAAGTGGTAATGCACCACGAACAGCAGCGGCAGGATCAGCACCACCGACAAAATCAACGCGCCCACGCACACCAGCAGGGACTGGCCGAAAGCCATCAGAAAGCGCGGGTCGCTCCACAGTTGCACGTACCACTTCACGGTAAAACCGGCCGGCAAGATCGTCGCCGACCAACTGCTGGCAATGGAGTAGACAAAGGTGCCGATCAGCGGCAGCACCAGGATCGCGAACAACAGATACACCACCACCCGGTGGTAGAGGGAGGCCGGGCCGGCTTCAGCGCGAGACATGGTAGCTCCTCTTGAGCAGCAGTTGATGGACCACGGTGACCACGGTCATCAGCGCCACCAGCACCACGGCCAGGGCGCTGGCCATGTTCGGGTCCAGGGATATGTCGCCGGACACCATCGCCGCGATCCGGATCGGCAATACGTTGAAATTGCCGGTGGTCAGCGCGTAGACCGTGGCGTAGGCGCCGAGGGCGTTGGCCAGCAGGATCACGAAGGTGCCGAGCAGCGCGGGGGTCAGCACCGGCAGGCCGATGTGGCGCCAGAACTGCCAGCCGTTGGCACCCAGCAGGGCGGCGGACTCGCGCCAGTCTTCGCGCAACGCATCGAAGGCCGGGTAGAGCAGCAGCACGCCCAGCGGGATCTGGAAGTAGGTGTAGAGAATGATCAGGCCGGTCTTGGAGTACAGGTTGAAGTCCTGAATGATCCCGGCCTGCTTGAGCATGATGGTGATGCTGCCGTTGAAACCGAGCAGGATGATGAAGGCAAAGGCCAGGGGCACGCCGGCGAAGTTGCTGGTCATGTTGGCGAAGGCGGTGACGAAGTTGCGCAGCGGCGAGTCCACGCGGCGCAACGAGTAGCTGCCGAGCACCGAAATGATGATGCCGAACACGCTGGAGTAGAAGCTGATCTCCAGGCTGTACTGGATCGCCTGCAGGTAGAACTTTGAACTGAAGATTTTGCTGAAGTTGGCCAGGCCCCAGCCGAACTCTTCCGATTGCAGGCTGTTGATCATCACCCACGCCAGCGGGGCAATTTCAAACACGATGAAGAACAGCGCGAAGGGCATCAGGCACAGGATTGCCAGCCATTTGCTGCGGGTCATGGCACTCACTTCAACAGCTCCCGGCAGACAGGTTTGTCGTGGGGCACGCCCAGCAACGCGCAGACGGTGCCGCACAGCTCGGTTTGCCTGGGCGTGGCGTCGGGATCGAAGGTGAAGGCCGAGCCGAGCACGAACAGTGGCACTTCGCGTTCTTCCGGCAGCAGGCCGTTGTGGGAGCGGTCGTTGTTCATGCCGTGGTCGGCGGTCACCAGCACCTGATAGCCGGCGTCGAGCCAGCCTTGCAGGTAGTCGGCCAGGAGGATGTCGGCCGAGCGTGCGCTGTTGCGGTATTGCGCGCTGTCGAGGCCGTGCTTGTGGCCGGCGTCGTCGATGTTCATCGGGTGGACGACCAGCAGGTTCGGCGCGTGTCTGCAGCGCAGG
Organism: Pseudomonas sp. K8; assembly: GCF_014889455.1. Taxonomy (NCBI): domain Bacteria; kingdom Pseudomonadati; phylum Pseudomonadota; class Gammaproteobacteria; order Pseudomonadales; family Pseudomonadaceae; genus Pseudomonas; species Pseudomonas sp. K8. The sequence continues at coordinate 19,682 of NZ_VJWO01000037.1, read as the reverse complement.
CTTTCGGCGTCGGCGAACAGGTGCGAATCCGGGTAGTGGTCCTGCCAGTAGAAGTGCCCGTGCTGGATCGCCAGGGTCTTGTCGTCGGTATGCCGGTCACGGGCGGCGATAAAGGGCGTGCGGTTATACAACTCGCTGACCCAGTGATAAGCCGCCGCGGCGGTGGTGAGACCGGCGTCGCGGGCATAATGGAACAGGCTGCGCTGGTTGGACAGGCGCGACACATGGTTGTGGGTGATGCCGCTGTCGATCGGCGGCACGCCAGTGAAGATGCATTCGTAGAGCGGCCGGGAGAGTGACGGCAGTTCACATTCGAGTTTGTAGAGGGCTGCGCGTCCTGCGCCGACGTAGGCTTGCAGATGCCCCATGGCATGACGGGCAACCTCGAAGTTCAGGCCGTCGAGCACCACAAGGATGACGTTGTGCTTCATAGGGGGAGACGCTCCGCAACAGATGGGTTTGGATCGGGTTTGCGGTTGGAATCGGAACAAATGTGGGAGCAGGCAAGCCTGCTCCCACACTGACCGCATCTACAGCTCAGGCATTACTGCATATTGATGATGACTTCTTCCTGCCACTTCTGCGGCAGTGCCTTGGAGCTCTTCTCCCAGGCGGCGGCATCCTTGATCGGGGTGACGTGCTTGTATTGCTCGTTCGGCAGCAGCTTGTCCTGCACTTCCTTCGGCAACGTCAGGTGTTCGGCGCGAATCGGCCGCGCATTGCCCTTGGCCAGGTTGATCTGGCCGGCGTCGCTGAAGATGTATTCGCGGGCCAGTTTGGCGGCGTTCGGGTGCTTGGCGTATTTATTGATGATGGTGGTGTAGCCGGAAATCACCGAACCGTCCGATGGGATCAGCACCACGTAGTCATCCGGGTTGGCCATCTTGGCTCTGTAGCTCAAGCCGTTGAAATCCCAGACCACGCCGACTTCCACTTCGCCTTTTTCCATGGTGGCGATGGTCGGGTTGGCGAGGGACAGGCGACCTTGCTTGGCGATGTCGGCGAACATCAGCAGGGCCGGCTGCAGGTTTTTCTCGTCGCCCTTGTTGGCGATGGCGGCGGCCAGCACACCGTTGGCGGCTTGGGCGGCGGTGCTCACGTCACCGATGGAGACCTTGTATTTGCCGCTCTTCAAGTCAGCCCAGCTGGTTGGTACGTCCGAGCCGTGCAGCAGCTTTTTGTTGACGATAAAGGCGATGGTGCCGGTGTAGGCCAGCGCCCAGTTGCCGTCTTTATCTTTCGCCCAATCCGGGACCTGGGCCCAGGTGCTTGGTTTGTAAGGCTGGACCACGCCCTGTTTCACCGCGATCGGGCCGAAGGCCGCGCCGACGTCGCCGATATCGGCACTGGCGTTGTCTTTCTCGGCGGCGAACTTGGCGATTTCCTGGGCCGAGCTCATGTCGGTGTCGATGTGCTTGAGGCCGTAGGTCTTGGCCAGGTCATCCCAGGTGCCTTTCCAGTTGGCCCAGTCATCGGGCATGCCGACGCTGTTGACGGCGCCTTCCGCTTTCGCGGCGGCTTCGAGCGTTTTTAGATCGGTATCAGCGGCCATGGCGGCGGTGCTCATGGCAATGGTCGAGCCTAACAGTGATGCCAGGAAAAGCTGTTTCATCCGAAGCTCCTTTGGGCGTTTTCAACGCGGCGTTTTATATGAACGTTAGCGGTGGTGTTGGTCTAGGTCAGCAATACCTGAGCCAATCTAGGCGGGATGGATGACAGTTTCATGTCGATGTCGTTTTTGAAGCACCGATGTCGCTCGGCGCAGGTTTAGCGTAGACCATGCCCAAGCGCCCGCAGGCCTTGGACTTGGCCGACGGATTGCAAGGTTTATCACGAGGCTCGACCGGGGTTGTCATCTGTCGGTCATCTGCAATGCCTAGGCTGGCATGCAGTAATACAGGCCCATTTAATGAGCGGTTTATGCACCTGAACGGTGCTGGTCTAGTCCAGATAGGTAACGTTGATGCGTGATGAGGCAATCAAGGCGGTGACATCCATCGGCCTGGCGCTGCAAGAGCAGATCGACCATGGCCTTTTGCCGCCCGCCAGCAAACTGCCCGCCGAGCGCAAGCTCAGCGAGTTGTTTGGTACCACCCGGATTACGGTGCGGGAAGCCTTGTTACAACTGGAGGCCCAAGGCCAGATCTATCGCGAGGAGCGCCGTGGCTGGTTTGTCTCGCCGCCGCGCCTGGCCTACAACCTGATGCAGCGCAGCCACTTTCACGCAATGGTCAACGATCAGGGCCGCGTGGCGTCGACCGAGGTGATCAGCGCGCGGCTGCAACCGGCATCGGCGGCGGTGTGTGCGTGGTTGCAATTGCCGGCGCTGTCCAGCGTGATCCAGATCTGCCGCCGGCGCAGGATCGATGAGCGCCTGGTGTTGTATGTGGAGCACTACCTGAACCCGCAGTATTTCCCCGGGATTCTGGCCTGCGACCTGAACCAGTCGATGACCGAGCTGTACGCGCGCAAGTACGATTTGCACTACGGGCGGGTACGCTTCGAGATTGTGCCGACCTCACTGCCGGTGGAAGCCGCCGCCGCGTTGCGCGTGTCGGTGGGCAGCCCGGGCTTGCGTATCGCCCGGGTCAACTATGACCAGCATCAGCGTTTGATCGACTGCGACCTGGAGTTCTGGCGGCATGATGCCATCCACGTGGGCGTGGATGTCATGGGCTCAGCGTCTTGATCAGTTGATCCACATTGCTTTCCAACGCCGTCACCGGGTCGGCGCCGTCGACGTTCAAGACCAGCAGTTGCGCGCCCCCGGCCTTCACCGCGGTTTGCACCGCCGCGCTTGGCGGGCGATGGTGCAGCACCACGGCCACCTCGTTGTCCTTCAGGCGGCTGCTCAGTTGCTGTAAGGCCTCGGGCGTCCAGTCGGCATCTGGGCGTGCGTCGGTGTCGAGCACTTCCAGGTTCAAGCTGCCGAGCAGATACGCAAAGTGATCGCTCAGGCTGACCACGCTCAGGTTATCCGCCTGGGCCAGCCGTGCTTCGCTGTCGGCGGTGAGCTTGAGCAGGCGCAGCTTGAGGGTGGCCAGGTTGGCGTCGATTTGCGCCTTCGCGCCCGGTGCCAGGCGGCTCAGGTCGGCGGCCATCACATCGGCCATGCGCCCCATATTGTTGCTCGATTGCCACGGCTGGCTGTTCAAGCCATCGCTGACGCCCGGTTGCACGGCGATCCCCGGCAGGCCACCGTCCACCGGGCGCGCGGCGTCCACTTCGACGATGCGGATATTGCTGCGTCGCGCCACCGGGTACAGCGGGTCATCGGCCCACAGCGAACGCAAGCCGATGACGGCATCGGCATCCATCGCCAACGTGCTCAAGGCCGGCGCGCCACGGCCGGTGAAGTAGGACACCTGCCGCGAACCGGGCAGGTTGGCCGGCGCGGCGCGTTCGAGCTGTACGTCGCTGCCTTTAAGCAGCAGCTCCGCCAGGCCATAGGTAATGGGCAACGAGGCGAGGACCTTCACAGGTTTTTTCGCTTTGGTCAGCGCGGCGTGGCCCAGGCCTTGGTTGACTTTGAAACTCTTCGGATCAAAACCGTCGACGGCCAGCGCCGACGCGCTGCTCAGGCAAGCGATGGCCAAGGCCAGTGAGCGAAAGACAGGGTGCATTATCCAAGATTCCCTTTGAGGCTGGGCACGGTGCCGCGCGCGATGGCGGCGAGGGCGAAGGCAATACCGGCGACCAGGATGATCGCGGCGCCGGAGGGGATGGGCAGGTCGAAGATGATCGGCAGCAGGATGCCGCACAACGTGCTGACGGTGGCAATCGCCACGGAGACCCAGAAGAAGCCTTTGAGCGACTGGCTCAGCAGGCGTGCCGCCGCCGCCGGAATCACCAGCAGCGCGCCCACCAGGATCGCCCCGATGACCTTGACCGCTGCGACGGTGATCAACGTCACCAGGATCACGAACAGGTAATCCAGGGTCTTCACCGCCACCCCGCGTACCGCCGCCAATTGCGGGTTGAAGCTGGCGAGCATGATGCGGTTGTACAGCGGCAGGGCGAGGGCCATCACCAGCGAACCGACAATCGCCAGCACCAGCAGGTCGTTGCCATTGACCGTCAACACCGAACCGAACAGCACGTTTTCCAGGATGTGAACGTTGATCTTGCCCGCCAGTATCAACAGCAGGCTTGCGCCCAACGCCAGGGACACCGAGAGGAATACGCCGATCAAGGTATCCGGCGCCAGGCCGGTGCGGTTGCGCAGGTAATTGAGCAGGATGCCGAACAGCAGGCAGTAGCCGAACAGCGCGCCATAGGGCCCGGTGTAGGGTTCGCCGAGCAGAATGCCCACGGCCACGCCGGTCAGCGCGGCATGGCCGACCGCTTCGGAGAAAAACGCAAAGCGCTTGACCACCACCAACGTCCCCAGGCCGCCCAGCACCGGGCCGATCAGCAGGCCGGCGAGCAGGGCGTTGACCACAAAACCATAGGCCAGCGCCTCCGGTAGGTAACCGGAAGAGGCCCAGCCCTGGACCATCAGGCGAAACGCTTCATAACTCATGGCGCCAGGCTCCGAGGATGGGTGGAGAACAGGGTCAGCAGGCGATCCGGGGTCAGTGCCGCTTTGGGCGTGGCGTCGAACAGCACGCGGCGGTTCAGGCCGGTGACGCGGTCGGCGAGGCGGCCCACGGCGTCCAGGTCGTGCTCGATCCACAGCACGGTGATCCCGGCGCGGCGCCAGTCATTGAGCAGACGTTCGAACACCTGGATACCGGCTTCATCGAGGGCCGACATCGGCTCATCCAACACCAGCAATTGCGGGGCCGGGATCAGCCCCTGGGCGAGCAGCACGCGCTGACGTTCACCCCCCGACAACGCGCCCATGCGCCGTTTGCGTTTGTCCTGCAGGCCGACCCGTTCCAGGGCCTCGCCGATGGCGCCGGCGTAATGCCTGGACAGCCCGAGAAATGCCGGGCGCCGCTGACACATCGCCGCCATGAAGTCATCCACGGTCATCGGCAGGCCGCGGTCGAACTCCAGCGCCTGGGGCACATAACCAATGGTGCCGGGCGTGTCCGGCCACGTCAGGCGCAGTTGCCCCTGGTGCGGCGTTTGCCCCAGCAGCGTCTTGATCAGCGAGCTTTTCCCACCGCCGTTCGGGCCCACCAGTGCATGGATGCTGCCCGGCTGCACCTGGAAGCTCACGCCATCGAGGATCACGGTGCGGCCCAGGGTCAGCGACACCTTGTCGAAGTCGATCGTCGGGCCGACGCTGACCATGCTCAAGCGTTGCGCCGCCGTCATGCCCCCGACTCCTGAATCGCCCGCACCACGGTGTTGAGGTTGCCGGTCATTTCCACTTCGTACTTTTCAGCGCTGTATTTGCCGTAGGAGATATGCGACAGCGGGTACAGCCGGACCCCGGATTCACGCTGGATGGTCTCGACGTAGGTGGACGGGAAATCCATCTCCGAGAAGATCACTTTCACATCCAGGGCGCGCAATTCATCGATGGTTTTCTTCAACTGGCTCGGGCTGGGTTCGATGCCGTGGGCCGGCTCGACCACGGCGGTGACTTCCAGGCCGAACTCGCGCAGCAGGTAGTCGTAGGCTGCGTGGACTGTGGCCACGCGCAAGTCCGGGTTGGGCGCGCGGGTCAGCTTGGCCAGGGCCTCGGCGCGCATCTGCCGCAGGCGCTTGCCGTAGGCGCGGGCGTTCTGGGTGTAGGTTTTGGCGTTGTCCGGGTCGAGCTTGCCCAGTTCGCGGGCGATGTTGTTGACCTGGGCAATCGAGGCACTGATCGACAGGAAGGTGTGCGGGTTGACCACCTTGCCGGCGCCGCGCGCGGCGTTGCCGGTGGCGGCCAGCAGCGGCACGTTGGCGTTGGCTTCGATCACCGGGATGTCCGGCCGCTCGCTGGTGGCGATCATGCGGTCGGCGAAATCGTCGTGGCCGACCCCGTTGAGCACGATCACATCCAGGGTGCCGATGCGCTTGATGTCGTCGGCGCGCGGTTCGTAGGCATGTGGGTTGAAACCGGCCGGAATCAGCGGCACCACCTCGGCCTTGTCGCCGACGATGTTGGCGACGTAGCTGTAGTAAGGATGCAGGGTGATGCCGATCCGCAGGCGCTTGGCTGCCTCGGCGTTGGCCAGCGGAGCGAGCAGCAGGCTGATCAGGCTGAGCAGCAGCAGGCGTACAAGGGGCGATGAAATAGACATGGGCACTCGGTCTTCTCGGTCAGTGACGGTGCTGGCGGGTCACGCCGGCGTCGAATTGCGCGACCACTTGCTGCCAGCCGGCCGCGATCAGCGCCTGGTCGGTGAGGTCGGCGGGGGCGGTCAGGTCCGGGCGGCGGTTGAGCCAGATGTCCGGCTCGGCGCCCGTTACCCGCATCAGTAGCGAGCCGCTGGTGGCCGGCGCCTGGCTCACGCCGAGGTAGGCCGACGGCGCCAGCAACTGCCAGCGATGATCGCCACGGCTGACCGAGCTGGCGTCCTGGGCAAAGGGCGCAAAGCCTTCTTCGGCCAGTTGCGCGGGCGTCGGCAGGGCGCTGTGTGCCTGCTGCAGCCAGTGGATTTCATCCAGGGTCACGCGCAGGTCGGCGTAGATGCCTTGCTCGGCGGCGCTGAGGTCGCGGCGCGCGTCCAACTGGTGGCTGGGCACGGCAACCACGGCCTGGGTTTCACCGTGCAGGGCCACCACCGTACCGGCCACCGCCAGAATGATCAGGCACAGCAGCAGGACATAGAGGGTTTCGTGCCCGGCCCCGGCTGGGCGTACCACCTGTGTCGTACTCATTGGGACGGGATATCCGCTTGGTCGATTTCAACGACGTGACCGGGGCCGGCATCGAACAGCACGTAGAACTCGGCTGAGGGTTTCTTGAAAGTCAGGGTCGAGTCCGCGCCGAGCTTGCCGGGCACGAGGATGGTTTCGTCGTAGCCGATCACATCCAGGGTCACGCCGGGGGCGCCGCTGCCGTCGGAAAAACCGCCGGTGCATTGGATCTGTTCGCCGGGGATTTCCTTGCATTCGCACATCGGGTTGTGGGCCACGGCTGTGGGACAGAAACCGACGCACAGCAACAACGTGGCGCAGGCGCGGCTCAGGCGTATCAATGTCATGGTTTGACTCCTTGCTTGTTCAGCCAGGCAATGGTGGCAGGCGAGGCCTGGCTCAGCGCAATGGAACCCTGGTGCATCGTGCCGTCCCAGCCTTCCATGGTGACCCACAGTTCGGCGTCGGCCGGCGTGCGCTCGGGCACCGGCAGCAGCGCGCCCATGCGGTACGGCGTGCCGAAGAAGATCACCCCGGCGGCGCGCAGGCTGCGCGGTTTGCCGATACGCAGATAGGTTGCCTTGACCTGCTCGGCGCAGTTGGCGCACAGGGCCGCATTGAAGAATTTCATCGGGCCGGCTGGGTCGGGGCGCGGGCCTTCGTTGCGGAACTCGGCGAGGGTCAGGCTCCAGGGCCCGACCTGCACCTCGCCGGCCACCCGCTCGCCGATGCCGCTGTCACCGCGAAACAGCGCGGCGTCGGCAAAGTACTTGGGCATGAAGCCCAGGGGCACCAGCAACAGCAGGACGTTAAGGTGGAACCGCCATTTCAGCCACACGGCGCGCAGTGGCGAAGGCGTTGCGGCAGCGACCTTGCTCATTGGTTGCCCTCCGCCATTTCAGCCTGCAGGGCCGCGACCGCTGCCGCCTGGCGCGGCGCCTTGTGGCTGCGCTTGAGGGCATGGAGGGTGGCCAGGGCCGTGCGTTTGGTCCAGATCAGCAGGCCGCTCAACACCATCATGCTCAACACCAGGCCGAAGAATGCCCAGATCAGCTTGATCCACAGCCCGCCAAAGTCGCCGGTGTGCAGCGGGCGCATCGACTCGGTGACGAACTCCAGCGTCGAGCGGTTGGACAGCAGGTGCGAAACCGCGACTTCGCCGGTGTAGGGGTTGATCTGCGCGGTCTGGAACATCAACGGGTACCAGCCCCGCCCGCCGATCTGCAGATGGCTGTAGGCATTGAGTGGCAGGAACACGAAGCTGGTCTCCAGCCCCGGAATCCGTTGGCTGGCGATTTCGATCGCGTCGTCCAGGGCAATCATCGGCGCCGGCACGCCGGGGGCGGACGTCGGTACGTTCTCCCGGGCGATCACCGGCACGATGGGTTCGCTGGAGATGGAAATCTGGTTATCCCCCAGGATCGCCTGAATCAGGAACCAGGTGCCGGTGATGGAAATGACCGCGATAAACCAGATCGACCAGATACCGCTCAGGCGGTGGAAGTCGCCCCAGAAGATCCGCGCGCCATGGCGGATGCGCAGGGTCGGGCGCAAAAAGCCCTTCCAGAAGCGCTTGTACACCACCAGCCCGGTGATCAACGACGCCAGCAACGGCAGGCCGAGCGCGGAGACCAGGTACCAGCCCCAACTGAACCCATTGGTGAATGGCACCAGCCACCAGCCGTGCAGGGCGCGGGTGAATTGTTTGAAGTCGAACGCCGGGCTGATGCCCTGGATCGCCCCGGTGTAAGGGTTGACATAGACCTCCACCGAGCGCCCGTCGGGGTAGCTGAGGGTGACACTCAGGGCGAAGTGCGACTCGTCCGGGCGGATGATGGATTGCACGATCACCAGGGGCTCGGCGCGTTTGATGGCGTTGATCACCTGGTCATAGCTCAGCGGTTCGGCGGCGTCCGACGGCTTGCTGGCGCGGATTTCCGGGTTGGCCAGCCAGACGATTTCCTGGCTGACCACGGCCAGGGTGCCGGTGACGCAGACGATCAGTACAAAAAACCAGATGGGTAATGCCAGCCAGCTGTGTACGAGAAACCAGAGTTTTGAGCGCGACTTCTTCGACATGTGAATGGGAGTCTTGATCGGAGGGGGGCAATGAGGGCCCGGAAAAGACCGGTCGTAGCTTTTGCTGACGCGACAGGCTGTATCTAAGTTAAGACGGATGAGAATGAGAAATCCCTAACCCAGATATGAAAGCAAATGTTTCAGGTTCACATTCGGGGCGCTGAGGCCGCGGTGCTGGGCAGCCCCCGTCTCAAGCCGACCCTCGATCAAACAGTGGCAGCGGGCCTGCCCGAGCGCCATCGCGAGCAAGCCCGTTCCCAGGCTCAGCCTTGCTTGAACAGCGCTTCGGCGCGCTGGCGGATTTGTGCTTCGTTCAGATCCTCCTTGCGGGAGGCCAGGAACCACACATGGCCGAACGGATCTCTCAGCGTGGCGGAGCGGTCGCCGTAGAACTGGTCCTTGGGTTCGGAAATGGACAGGCCGCCGGCTGCGACCGCTTGTCGATACTGCGCGTCGACATCGTCCACATATAAATGCAGGCCGACACTGGTGTGGCCATCGCGCGGGCTGCCGAAGGCCATTTCACCGCAGGGCGAGGCGAGCATGATCGCCGAGTCTCCGATACGCAGTTCAGCGTGGCCGACCTTGCCGTCGGGCATGTCCAGGCGCATGACTTGCGTGGCGTTGAAGGCTTTTTTGTAGAACTCGATGGCTTCGGCGGCTTTTTCGACGCCCAGGTAGGGCGTGATGCTGTGATAGCCCTCGGGAATAGGTTTTACGCTCATATCATTCTCCCTGAATTGTGTTTATGAAGGGACGGCCCTTTCACTATAGGCCACGCCAGCCGTGGCTTGCGGGCAACCGACGAGGTGTTGCCCAGGCAACAGTGAACAGGCAGATCGTTGCGCCATAAGTGCTGCGGCGGGCGCCAGCCGCAGCGACACCACGGGTTTCAGGGCGCGGCGCTGTCCCAGGGGTTTAAGGTGAACATTTCCCACAGGGAGCGGTTTTTCAGCTGGGCTCCAACAACTGAGCCCCCGGCCCACGCTCACCGAGCAGGTCGCCCTGATTGCGCAACGGGCAGGCTTCCAGCGACAGACATCCACAGCCAATACAGCCATTGAGCTTGTCGCGCAGGAGCATCAGCTTGTTGATGCGCTCGTCCAGATCTGCCCGCCACGATGCCGACAAACGCTGCCAATCTTTAGCCGTCGGCGTGCGTCCATCCGGCAGGGCCTGCAACGCTTCACCAATCGTCGCCAGCGGAATCCCCAGGCGCTGGGCGATCTTGATCACCACCACCCGGCGCAGTACGTCGCGCGGGTAGCGCCGCTGGTTGCCGGCATTGCGATTGCTTTTGATCAGCCCCTTGGTTTCGTAGAAATGCAGGGCCGTGACCGCCACGCCGCTGCGGGCAGACAGTTGGCCAACAGTAAGCTCCTTGGTAACCATGAAAAACTCCGGATTAACCCTTGACCTTGACTTAACTAGAGGTTTTACCCTGCGTGGTATCGAATCACAAGATTCTGCCTACAGAGAAAGGGGAGTGTTCATGCAGGTATCAGAGAAGAATCGCAGTTTCACTCAATTGATCGAGTTTCAGGTCGAGCCCCAGCAACAGCTCGCCCTGGTCGCGGCATTGTCCATCCAGAGCGAGCGCCTGGCCCAAGGGCACGGCGGCTTTCTCAATGCGAGTGTGCAGGTCAGCGATGACGGGCGGCGGGTACTCAATTACCTGCAATGGCGCTCACGCGAGGACGGCGAGGCGGCCTTCCAGTGCGTTGAGCACGGCGAGGAAGATTTCTGGACACTGATACGCGCCCACCAGGCCACGGCCGTGACCTTCGGTTCGTTCCAGGTGCTGCACAGTTTCGAGCGCAGCCATGACAATGCGTTGCACTGCCGTTTAAATGGATAGGTGCAGCATGCGCTCACCCTGAACGTTTCCCCCCGGGCGGCGCTTGTTCACCGCCAGTTCGCCGATCTTGATCAGGCGCGTGCGTGTGACGTTGCGGCTCAGGCCCAGCAGGTTGGCGGTGTGGACCTGGTTGTAGTGGCTGAAGCGGTAGGCGGCACGCAGCAACGCGTCCTCGACTTTTTCATGCAGGGCACCGGCCTGTTCCTCGAACAGCTTTTGAAAGGCCCGTTCAAGCAAGGCTTCGGCACTGTTGTCGGTGCCGTGCGGGCTGTCGTCCTGACGCTCGATGCGCAGGTTCGACAGGCGTAAATCGTCGCGTTCGATCACGCCATTGCGGCAGATCAGCAAGGTGTGGTGAATCACGTTTTCCAGCTCGCGGATATTGCCCGGCCAGCTGTAGTTTTTCAGCTTGTGTTCGGCCTCGCGGCTGATGGTGACCGGGCCGTAGCCCAGGCGCTGGCTGTAGGCTTCGATGAAGTGTCGGGTCAGCGGCAGGATATCGCCGGGACGCTCGCGCAACGGGCTGAGTTCCAGGCTGACCACGTCGAGACGGTAGTAGAGGTCCTCACGGAAGTGCCCGGCGTTGATGGCTTTTTCCAGCTGCACGTTGGTCGCCGCAAGCACGCGCACATCGATGGGAATGCTCTTGCGCGAGCCCAGACGCACCACCTCCCGCTCTTGCAGTACGCGCAATAACTTGACCTGGATCGCCATCGGCAAATCACCGATCTCATCGAGGAACAAGGTTCCGCCGTCGGCCTCTTCGAACCAGCCGGCCTTGGCGCTGAGGGCGCCGGTGAAGGCGCCTTTTTCATGGCCGAACAGTTCGGCTTCCACCAGCGATTCGGAAAACGCCCCGCAGTTCACCGCCACGAAGGGCCGGTTGCGTCGTGCGCTGAGGTTATGAATGTGGCGCGCCACCAACTCTTTACCGGTCCCGGTTTCGCCGATGATCAACACGCTGGCTTCGCTGGGCGCCACTTGCTGGATATGGTCGAGCAGTGCCTGGGATTTCGGGTCTTCGAAGACCTGGGCCGTGGCGCGGATCGAGGTGGCGAGGGCGGGCGAGGGCGGTAAGGTTAAAAGCTGCATGGGCACCTCTTTATGAATAGAACGTAGGAGTCGGCAGGGACTGGTTCAACGCCCAGTCCCCCAGTTCGTGGAGTTTGTAGTCCACCGGGTCGTGCAGGCTTTGCGTGCGCAGGTTGCGCCAGTGCCGGTCCAGGCGCAGTGACGCATGGGTGGAGCGCGCGCCGGTGACTTCAAACAGGCGGCTGCACAACTCCAGGCCCTGGCGGCTGGCGGCGACCTTGGCGGTGGCGATGGCGATGGCCAGTTGGCCGCGTTCGTTTTCGCTGAGGTTCGGCCCCTGGGCCCAGGCTTGATCGAGCAGCGCGGCGGCGCGTTCCACCAGCAGGCGCACACCTTGCAGGGCCACCCAGAATTCGCCGTAGTGGTGCAGCACGTAAGGGTCTTGGCGCACATCCTCGGCGGTGGATTTATGCCACGCACGGGTTTCGGTGAGGGTGTAGTTGCGCGCTTCATCAAAGGCACCTTCGGCTATGCCGAGGAACATGTGCGTGAAGGTCAACTGCGCGATCAGTGGGCGCAGGCAGGCGAACGGTGTGCTCAGAGGGCCCGGGTCGAGCAGCAATTCCGACTCCTCGACGCGCACCCGTTCGAAACTGGCGCTGCCGCTGTCGGTCTGGCGCTGGCCGATATTGTTCCAGTCGTTGTGCAAGGTGATGCCGCTGCGCCCGCTGGGGATGGCGGCGATCAGCAACTTGCCGCCGGCGCTCTCATCCACCGCCGAGGCGATCAGCATTTCCGAGTCGCTGGCGCCGGAGCAGAAGCTCTTCTTGCCGGAGAACTCACGCCAACCGCCGAAATCCTTGACCTGCGTGCGCGTGTCCAGCGGGTTGAGGGCGTTGCCCCAGAACCAGTTTTTGCGTGCGGTCTGTTCGAACCACGGCTGCCATTGGTCCGGCCGCGAAAACAGGCGCACCGTAGCGAGCATCAGGTGGTGAAAACCGAAGACATGAGCGATGGAGCTGTCGACCTTGGCGAATTCACGCACGATGGCCAGGGTGTCGCTCCAGCGCGCACCGCCCGTGGCGCGCGGCCCGTTCACGTACATCCGCGAGTTTTTCGGCGACGGCGGCGGGTGGTTCGCCCCAGGTCAGGTACACGTCCACCTGTTCGGCGGCGAGGTCGTGGGCGGCGTCGGAGGAACCGCCGAAGTACAGCGGCGGATAAGGCTTCTGCACCGGTGGGTAAAGTGCCTTGGCATTCTGCACACGCAGGTGTTTGCCTTCGAAGTCCACCGATTCGCCCTGCAATACGCGGCGCCAGATCTTGAGGAATTCGTCGGAGACTTCATAGCGTTCGCGGTGGTCGAGGAAGCTGCCGTCGCCGCGGTTTTCGTCGGGGTCGCCGCCGGTCACGACGTTGATCAGCAGGCGGCCGTTGGACAGGCGATCCAGGGTCGCCGCCATGCGCGCCGACACTGTGGGCGAGATGATGCCAGGGCGAATTGCCACCAGGTAGCGCAAGCGTTCTGTCAGCGGCACCAGCGCCGAGGCGATTACCCAGGAGTCTTCGCACGAACGCCCGGTAGGAATCAACACGCCGTAGTAGCCAAGGCTGTCAGCGGCCTGGGCGACTTGCTTCAGATAATTGAGGGTGACCGGACGGGCACCTTGGGTGGTGCCCAGGTAATGACAGTCGCCATGAGTGGGCAGAAACCAGAAAACATCCATGACGAATCCTTAAGCGATTTTCAACAGTGAGGGGGCGTGCGCGGCGAACAAAGGGGCTGCGCGTTCTGCCGCAAGGCGAATACGGCTTTTCAAGGCTTCGTTGGTGATTTGGTAATCGGTGAAATCGGCTTCGGTGGCATATACGCCGATCGGCAAGGTCAGGGCCTGGAAGAAGCTGAACAGCGGGCGCAACTGGTGATCGAGTACCAGCGCGTGCCGTTCGCTGCCGCCGGTGGCGGCCAGCAGCACAGGGGTGTCGATCAGCGAGTTGAGGCCAACCAGGTCGAACAGATGCTTGAGCAGGCCTGGATAAGAACCGCGATAGACCGGTGCGGCGACGATCAGCAAGTCGGCCTGTTCGATGGCCAACAGTTGGGATTCGACCTCGGCCGGCAACTCATCGCGCGACAGTGCGCCGCCCAGTGGCCGGGCGATATCACCGAGTTCGATCAGGGTCGTCTGGATCGGCAACAACGTTGCCAGTTCGGCCAGCACGGCCTGGGTCAACACCAGGGTACGGGACGGGCGCCAGGTTCCGCCGGAGAGGGCAACGACATTCAGGGGACGGGTCATCAACAGTTCCTTTTTCAACAGTGGCATAGCAGGGGAAGTGAGCCGGTCTGAGCAAGCGCTGTACCAACGGCTGCAGGCCTTGATCCGCCTGGGCTGCGGGCTCACTGCTGAAAAACGTTGCTGTTGTCTGCCTGGTGTTTTGTTGAATGGCTGTTGCCTGCGCAACAGTTGCCTGGCGAACAGTGTCGAATTCGCGTGGAGCCATTTATAGAGGGTTATTTTTATTCCGTAAATGAACGTATTTCCATATTTATAGATCTTAAAAGAATATAAGGGTGGCGCTGATGAGGGTGTGGCGACGGGTGATAGCGACTATCACGGATGGTGATTTTTCACTGTCCAGGGGCGGGAGTAACCTGTGTTCATTGACTTGAGACCTTCTTCGCAGAGCCGTCGCCATGAACCGATTTTTTGCTGTTTCCTTATTACTCGTCACTTCTGTCGTTGCCGGTTGTGCGACCCATCCTTCGCCTGAATTACGCCCTTACACGGCGCAAGAAACCCGGGAACTGGCGCTGGAGGCGTTGAGCCGTCGCGGCTTGTCGTTTGACGAATATCAACGCCAGCGGGCTGCCCTGACCGGTCAGGCACAACAACCTTTCAGTTTTGCTCACCAGGGCGAAATGAACGCCGAACGTAATGTGACCCTGCATGGCCGCTCCAGTTGAGCCGGTGCTCAGTGGCAAAAAGCCCGAGGTTTCTCAAGAAGCCTCGGGCTTTTTGTTTGCCATGGCGCTATGTCAGCCTGTTAAGCTGAATTTCAGGAGCGTTCCTACGCACATTTACGTCAAGTGGTCCTTTTTTAATGGCATTCGATCGGGTAAACCTGACGACCTCTGTTCCGGTCGATGCCCCTGAGACGTTGCTCTCGGGAACCTGCTCTGCGAGTCCCTAAGGTTATGAATAAACGTCCGTTGTATTTCGACTACGCCGCCACCACCCCGGTGGACGAGCGGGTCATCCAGGTGATGGTCGAGTGTCTGGGCTTGCATGCCAATTTCGGTAACCCTGCGTCCAGTTCCCACGCCTTCGGCCAAGCGGCCCGGCAAACGGTTGAACAGGCGCGTCGCCAGGTGGCCGAGCTGGTCGGTGCCGAGCCGGAGCAGATCGTCTGGACGTCCGGCGCGACGGAGTCCAACAACCTCGCGATCAAGGGGGTGACTCAAGCGCGGGGCTTGGCGGGTGGGCATATCATCACCAGCCAGATTGAGCACAAGGCTACGCTGGACACCGCGCGGCAGATGCAGGAGGCCGGAGTGGCCGTGACCTACCTGGCGCCGGACGCCGATGGGTTGATCAGTGCCGAGGCGGTGAGTGAAGCACTGCGTGAGGACACCTTCCTGGTATCGCTGATGTTGGTGAACAACGAGTTGGGCACCCTCAACGACATCCCCGCCATTGGCGCGCGGGTGCGTGAACACGGCGCGTTGTTGCATGTGGACGCGGCACAGGGCGCGGGCAAGGTGGCGATCGACCTGGCGCAATGGCCGGTGGATTTGATGTCGTTTTCCGCGCACAAGGTGTATGGCCCCAAGGGGATCGGCGCGCTGTATGTCGGGCCGCGGGCGCAGCGGAAGGTGTTGGCGCAGATTCACGGCGGTGGCCACGAGGGCGGCTTGCGCTCCGGTACACTGGCAACCCACCAGATTGCGGGCATGGGCGCGGCGTTCGCCTTGGCGGCGCAGGCGTTCAGTGAAGAGCAGGCGGCGATCGTGGCCTTGCGCCAGCGCCTGCTCGATCAACTGGCGTCGGTCGCAGGTGTGCGTCTCAATGGCAGCGCCACCCAGCGTATTCCCCACACCCTCAGCCTCACCTTAGGTGAAGGCGAGTTCAACGCCGCGGCCTTGAGTGCGGGCATTGCTTTTTCCGCCACCTCGGCCTGCAATTCGGCGAGCAATGCGCCCTCCCATGTGCTGCTGGCGCTGGGGCATGATGCCCACAGCGCCGGTCGAACCATTCGCTTGAGCCTGGGGCGGTTCACCACCGAGCAGGATATCGACCAGGCCGTGCAGTTGATCAAGGCCGCCCTTGCCAGTGCGCCGGCGTTCTGGGCGGTCTGATTCTTCATTCGTAATCCATAACAATTATTCGTGGTTAGCAGGAGACACAATGAGTACGCAGCCTTTGACCCATGGAACGGTTCCCCAGCGCTTGGCGCATACCCGTGAATTGATGCGCCGCGAAGGCATTCATGCCTTGCTGGTGCCGTCCGCTGACCCGCACCTGTCCGAATACTTGCCGGGCTATTGGCAGGGGCGTCAATGGTTATCGGGCTTCCACGGCTCGGTGGGGACGCTGATCGTCACCGCGGATTTCGCCGGTGTCTGGGCCGACAGCCGCTACTGGGAACAAGCGACCAAGGAACTCAAGGGCAGCGGTATCGAGTTGGTGAAGCTGCAGCCGGGTCAACCTGGCCCGCTGGAGTGGCTGGCCGAACAGACGCCGCAGGGCGCCGTGGTGGCGGTCGACGGTGCGGTAATGGCCGTGGCGTCGGCGCGTACCTTGGGCGGCAAACTGGCGGAGCGCGGTGCTCGCCTGCGTACCGACATCGACCTGCTGAATGAAGTCTGGAGCGACCGCCCGGCGTTGCCGAATCAGCCGATCTATCAGCACCTGCCACCGCAGGCCACCGTCAGCCGTGGCGAAAAACTCGCTGCACTGCGCGCCAGCTTGAAAGAAAAGGGCGCCGACTGGCACTTCATCGCCACCCTGGATGACATCGCCTGGTTGTTTAACCTGCGCGGTGCCGATGTATCGTTCAACCCGGTGTTTGTGTCCTTCGCCCTGATCAATGCGCAACAGGCCACGCTGTTTGTGGCGCTGAGCAAAGTCGATGCCGCGCTGCGGGCGGTGCTTGAGCAGGATGGCGTGACCTTGCGCGATTACAGCGAAGTCGCCGATGCCCTGCGCGCGGTGCCATCGGGCGCGAGTGTGCAGGTTGATCCGGCACGCGTGACCGCCGGTTTGCTGGAACACCTGGATGCCAGCGTCAAGCTGGTGGAAGGGCTGAACCCGACGACGATTGCCAAATCCCGCAAGAGCCTGGCCGACGCGGAACATATCCGCCTGGCCATGGAGCAGGATGGCGCGGCCTTGTGCGAGTTCTTCGCCTGGCTGGAGAGTGCGCTGGGCCGTGAACGCATCACTGAACTGACCATCGACGAACACCTGACGGCCGCACGTACCCGCCGTCCCGGTTATGTGTCGCTGAGTTTCAACACCATCGCTGCGTTCAATGCCAATGGCGCGATGCCGCATTACCACGCCACCGAAGAAGAGCATGCGCTGATCGAAGGCGATGGCCTGTTGCTGATCGACTCGGGTGGCCAGTACTTGGGCGGTACTACCGATATCACGCGGATGGTGCCTATCGGAGCGCCGAGTGATGAACAGAAGCGTGATTGCACCCGCGTGCTCAAGGGGGTGATCGCCCTGTCCCGTGCTCATTTTCCCAAGGGCATTATGTCGCCACTGCTCGATGCCATCGCGCGCGCGCCGATCTGGGCCGAAGGTGTGGACTACGGCCATGGCACGGGGCACGGCGTAGGTTATTTCCTCAATGTGCATGAAGGTCCGCAGGTCATCGCCTACCAGGCCGCTACTGCGCCGCAAACCGCGATGCAGCCGGGCATGATCACCTCCATTGAACCGGGTACTTACCGTCCGGGGCGTTGGGGCGTGCGTATCGAGAACCTGGTGTTGAATCGCGAAGCGGGCAAGACCGAGTTCGGTGAGTTCCTCGAGTTCGAAACCCTGACCTTGTGCCCGATCGACACCCGTTGTCTGGAGCCGTCGTTGCTGACGGCGGAGGAGCGCCAGTGGCTCAATGCGTACCATGCCGAGGTGTGTCAGCGTTTGAGCCCATTGCTCAGTGGCGCTGCGCTGGAGTGGTTGCAGGTACGCACCGCGGCTATTTGATCGGTCGCTGCTCGGCAAGTGCCGCTTGCGATTTACGCGCAGGCGGCCGGTCGCAGCGTCGCGAAGGGCTGCGCGGGGTCGAGGCGTTCGGTGGGCGCTGCGGAGCAGTCGGAAGTGGACTGCTCGGGCCGCTATTTACAGATGACGATCATGCTCCGGCTGGTGTAACCAGCAGGGTTGAGGCCGAAGGGGTAGTCCCCAGGCTCCTCGGAGTTGTCACCGGACTTGGCGATAACCCGGTAGCCCTTGGCGCCGCATGAGTTGACTGCACTGGTGTAGCACTGGTCCCAAGAGGAGGACAGCCCTGAACAGTTGATATGCAGCCCTTTTTTGCCCCGTTTCACTTCTGTCTTGGTGGTCGCGGCACAGCCAGCAATGGCCACGACCATTAACAGTATCAAAATTCGCTTCATTCCCATCCTTAATAGCCGCTTCGAAAAAATTGCCTGAAGCTGGCTTTACTCGCTCTCGATTGTAGCGTTCGCGCTGTCCTTGTCGAAACTCTCCATGAATGACATTTGTTTGCGGCCTAAACATGGCCCAAATGAGCGACAAATACCAGAGTTACCGTCAAAGATGATTAATCGGCTGGTACTAGAGGTTTGGCCTCGTTTCGCATGGTCAGCGTGGCGCCAACGGAGGCCAGGATAATGCAGGAGATGGCCAGCCACTGTGCGAGCGACAAATGCTCCTGCAGGAAGAACAGGCCCGAGAGCGCGCCGAATGCGGGCTCGATGCTCATCAAGGTGCCGAAAGTACGGGCGGGCAGGCGAGTCAGCGCGACCATCTCCAGGGTGTAGGGGAGCGCCGTGGACAGGATGGCGACGCCGATGGCAACTGGAATCAGCGCAGGCGTCAGCAATGCCGTACCCGCATGAACGATGCCGATCGGTGCGACGAACAAGGCGGCGATCATGACGCCGAGGGCAGCAGTTTGCACGCCGTTATCATTCCCTGCCTTTTGGCCGAACAGAATGTAGAGCGCCCAGCAAACACCTGCGCCTAGTGCATAAGCCGCACCGACCAGGTCAATCCCGGTGCTGGTTTCTCCCGTGGGGATCAACAGCAGAAGACCGACAACCGCGAGGGCGATCCACAGAAAGTCCACCGCGCGGCGCGATGCATAGAGGGCGACGGCGAGCGGCCCGGTGAACTCCAGGGCTACCGCGATACCAAGGGGGACTGTGCGTAGCGACATATAGAAGAGGAAGTTCATGCCGCCTAACGCCATTCCGTAAACAATCACGGTGCGCAGGGATTTGGCCGTCAGCGTGGCCCGCCATGGGCGCAATATCAGCAACATGATGATGCTGGCGAAAATCAGGCGCAGCGTGGTGGTGCCTTGAGCGCCGACGATAGGGAACATGGTCTTGGCCAGCGAAGCGCCGGACTGGATGGAAGCCATGGCGATCAACAGCAGGCCGACAGGAAACAGTGCCGAGGCCAGGCTGCGAGGGGAGGTGGTCATTGGGGTGTTCGTCCGAGGTCATATTTGAGTAGCAAAGAGCCCTATCATGCTTAAGTGTGTGTCGCTGAGCAATATATTGCTCAATTATCAGTTTTCTACCTTCTATATAGAGTGGATTTGGAGGTTTTCCGCTGTTTGATAGAAAAACCAAATTAAAGGTTGACGGCAAATCCTGGACGTCTATAATTCGCCCCACTTCCGGCGCAGTCGAAACGGAAAACTCCTTGGTAAACAAAGAGTTATGCAAGATTCGACAGCGGCCTGCTTCAGTTCATCGAGGCCTGGA